>JAJYPJ010000123.1 GCA_021795435.1 Pseudomonadota bacterium | reverse complement strand
CGCGTGATGAGTTCCCTTGATGGGGCGGTCTGCAGTTCCACCGTGACGTCGGGATAGCATCCGTGGAACTCCGCCAGGGGGCCAGGCAGCCGGCTGGCGGCGACGCTCTCCATCGCCCCCAAGCGCAGACGACCGCAGACCGAATCGAGACGCACCGCGCCGCGCGCCTCGTCGGCCAGGTCAAGCAGCCGGTTGGCATACTGCAGTAGCACGTCCCCGGCTGCGGTCAGTCGCAACGCCCGCCCATCCCGCTCGAACAACTTGACCCCGAGGGACACCTCCAGTTGACGGATGCGGACCGTCACGCTGGACTGGGCGCGATGCATCCGCGACGCCGCACGCACAACGCCACCGGCCTCGACAACGGCACGGAAGGTTTCCAGTTCGCGAAGCTCCATATTCGGATAAATCGAATGATGAGGACTTAATTATTCATTTTACGCAAATGGTTCTGTTGCCTAGGATGATCCTATCGACCCTGTCTTCTACGCCATTGAATCATGCGCAACCCGCTCCGATTTGCCCTGACCGGCATGACGCTTCTTGCCCTTTCCTTGGGCATCGGGCGTTTCCTGCTCACTCCGCTGCTGCCGATCATGCAGGCCGATGCCGGATTGAGCCTGGTGGGCGGGGGTTGGCTGGCGTCGGTGAACAATCTCGGCTACCTCGCGGGTGCCTTGCTGTGCACCCTGGTGCCGCTGCGTCCCTTGCCAGCCCTGCGCTGGGGACTCGTGGCGATTGCGCTGTCCACCATGGGCATGGGGCTGACCCATGGGATGGCGTTCTGGCTGTTCTGGCGCGTGCTGGCAGGAGTTGCGGCGGCGGTGCTGGTGGTGCACGGTATCGCCTGGAGCCTGGCACGACTGCATGCCAGCCACCACTCCATGCTCGAAGCCTTGGTGTTCACGGGCACCGGCGTCGGCATCGTGGTCAGCGGTGTCCTCGTGGCTGGGCTGCAGCCTCTGGGGGTGAGGTCTTCGGCAAGCTGGATTGGTTTCGGCCTGGCCTGTGTGGTGGCCACAGTCATGGTCTGGCGCACGCTTGCAGCACCTCTGCCGGCAACAACAGCGCGGACCGCTCCTGCGCGCCTGCCATCGGCAACGGGGCCGGCCTGGACGCTGATCGTCGCTTACGGCCTGATCGGCTTCGGCTATGTGATCCCCGCCACGTTTCTACCGGTGATCGCCGGGGAACGCTTGCATCTGCCCGCGCTGCGCGAATGGTTTTGGCCGCTCTATGGTGCGGCAACCATCGCCCTCACGCTACTTCTGCCGCGCATCCTGCGTAGCGTCGACAATCGCCGGGCACTCGCAGCAGCATGCGCATCCATGGGTGCAGGGATTGCCTTGTGCCTGATTTGGCCGAGCATCGTGGGTCTGATCTTGGCGACGATTCTGATCGGCAGCGTGACCATGCCGATTGTGATGGTGGTCATGCGTGAAGCCCGCGCGCTTGCGCCGCATGATCCAACCCGCCTCATCGCCACGTTGACCACGGTGTTTGGCGTCGGCCAGATCATCGGCCCCCTGTCGGCTGCATGGCTGGCAGCGCGCCAGCACAGTTTCGACGAGCCTTTGTTGCTGGCCATGGCGGTTTTGGTGATTGCCCTGGGATTGGCGCTTGTGCGTTCGCGCGATGCTCGGGCCATCGGCACGTCACTTCCCGATGCGAGATGCGAGGTCCAGGATCGTCAAGAATCATCAGGCAGGGAATGCGTTTAGTGGCGCAAACCAAACGCTTGGAATCGACAGACGGTTGTACGGGGTTTAGCAGGCAACCACCCTCTGGGCAGGTCGCGTCCTATGGCGAAAGTGCACAACGACATGGCATTTCTCGATTTCGGCAAGTGCTCGCTATGATGTGAGGCGTTGGTGCTTGCGCGGAGCTTCAGTCCGCGGAGTTAAACGGGAAACAGGAAGGGTTGAGTCAATCCAAGCCTGTGCTGCCCCCGCAACGGTCAGCGGTTCAAGGCCTTGTGCCTTGGTGCCTGAACAGCAATGCCACTGGGTTCGCCTGGGAAGGTCGTTCAGGTTCGCCGCCAGCCCGGATACCGGCCAACGTGGGGCCGTGCCTCTGTATGTTGAGAGCATGGCTTGAATGCAGGAACCTGCGGGGAGGCAGGGCCTGGGCTTGTTGTGTGCTTCCGGTGATGATCATTTCCTTGTCGTACTGCGGGGCTTACACGTCACCGCTGCCTTTGTCGGTGCTGGAGTTCACCGGCGCCCGGCTGGCACATCGGTTCAGCTTGTGGATGAGCGGCAAGTTTGGCTACTCATTCCGTCATGTTCCCATGGCGCGTCTTTGGGCCGCGCTGTGCTCACGCAGGCGCAGTGCCGCCATGGCACGCTCGATAGCGTGTGTCGCGCGCCAACTACGCGAGGTGTTGCTGCGCCCGAGTTCTCTGCGGTTCCGTATTCGGCCGCTGTCTTGATTGCCATGGGCACGGTGTGGTTCGTCGGTGCTGGGCCGGGCGATCCGGACCTGATCACGGTCAAGGGGCGCGATCTGATCACGCGCGCCGGCGCCATTTTGTTCGCCGGTTCCTTGGTCAGTAAAGCAGCCATGCGCTGGGCACCCGTGGGCTGCGAGATCGCAGACTCCAAGGACATGACGTTGGTCGACATC
>JAJYPJ010000014.1 GCA_021795435.1 Pseudomonadota bacterium | reverse complement strand
GCCAGCGCAATCTCGATCACGAACAGCGCGACTGCGGTGCGGTGGCTTCCAAGTGCCGCAAGCATGGGACGCAAGCTCATGGTCTGCTCACAGTTGTTTGACCATCGTTGCAGGGGAGGTTCGACTGACGCGCCATGCCGGCCAAACGCCGGCCAGGAGGATGGAAGCCAAACTGATCAACAGAGCCAACAGGAACGAACGCGTGTGCAAGTGCGCGAGGCTCGCATAGGCCACCGGCTGCTGACGGACGAGCCACAGCCCAAAGCTTGAAAGTAGTAGGCCCAGAATGCTGCCGAAGGTGCCAATCAGGATGGTCTCGTAAAGACATTGGACGAACACGGCTCGCCGAGGCGCACCGATCGCACGGCGCAGCCCATATTCGCCCGAATGCCGCAGCAGCTTGACCAGGAGCAAGCCGGCAACATTGATCAGACAGATCAACAGGAAAGCCCAACCCAGCAACAGCTCGAGCCGAACGTCCGCGGGCACGACATCGTTGTACCGGAGCCACTGCATCAGGTCCATCAGGCGAACATTCGTTGGATGCGTGAACCGGCCCAGCGCACGCTCCGATTGGGAATAATTCCGAAGATAGTCGAGGTAGCCACGTGCCTTGGCCCTCGAATCGATCTGCACCCACAGCGAAACCCAGTTGCACGGCGCATGGCGAAGGTGATTGAAATTGCTTGGCAAAGCCCAGCAGTTGAAAACGTTGAAGTGGCCATAATCAAGCCGCAACGCCGTGAAGAACGGCAGATAGACATCCGGAACACGCGAAAAGAATTCAGAAGTATGCCCGTCCGAGAAGCGTCCTCCCGCCACTTGGAAAAAGTCGGGTGACGGTCGCCAATGGCGCAAAACACCGACAATGCGCACCACGCCGCCGCCCAGGTTCAGTTCGCGACCGACGCTATTCGCTCCGGCAAACAAGCGTTGATTGAGTCGGCTTGAAATCACGGCAACACGCGCATGCGCGGCATCATCAGCCGCACTCCAGGGCCCGCCGTATCGGAACGGCACATTGAACATGGGGAAGAAGTCGCGCGTTGTGGCCTGCATGCCCGTCATGAATGCGGACTGCGACGCATTGGGCGGCAGCAACTTGATCGGTGCACTGGTCATGATGGCCTGACGATCGGCACGATGCGATCGCCAGAGCGCTACCGCCGAGGTGTAGTCCATCATGTCCGGTGGACTGTGCGGCACTAGTGTGCCGGTCTCTGGATCGAGCTGCGGGTAGAACAACTTCGCGCTTTTGCCAGGAAGCGGATCCCCGCCCAACAACCGATAGACCGTCAGCGTCGTGATGCAGCCACCGATTCCGATCCCCATCACCAGAACCATCAACGCGCTCATCCACGGAGCGCGCGAAACACCCAGCACCGCTAACCGCAAGTAGTAACGGTGACTCGAATGCACGGCCGATCCAATCATGCCGCCCGCATCGCGCGGATCGGTGGCACGCGTGCCGCACGGATGGCTGGACCCAGCACGGCGATCTGTCCGATGCCCACAAGGAGCAATGCGCCGACCGGCAGGTAGATGACCGGCAGGCGCGGCACCGAGTAGTGCGCCATCAGCCAGACGTTGATCACGATCGCCGCGGCACACCCAATGAGGATGCCCGTGGTCGCCAACAGGAAGTTCTCGGCCTGGAAGTAGCGTCGGATATCGGCGCGACACGCGCCCAGAGCGCGGCGCACCCCGATCTGCCGGGTTCGCTGCTGGACCCAGAAGCTGGCCAGCCCGACGATGCCGACCGCCGTTACGCCCAGCAGCGCCAGCATGGTGCCGACCAGGAGCCAGGCCATGGACCGGTCATTGGCAAAATAGTGGCGGCGCATCCGCGTGAAGGTCTCGTGGAGCCCAACGGTCTCGGTTGGATGCAAGGCCTGCAGCTTGGCACGGGCCGCCTCCAGGATCCGGCTGCGATCCGCTGGCTTGCAGCGCAACACGTAAAACGCCCCCAGGTCCGGGCCCAGCCGTCGCGGATAGATGGCGGCAAAGTAGTTGGCGGGATCATGCGCATCGGCACTGACGTAGGGCCGGATGATGTTGGACACGACGCCCACGACCTGGACCCGGGTCTTGCCCATGTACATCTCCTTGCCCACGGCCCGGCCATGCGGCCAGAGTCGTTCCGCTAGTGCCTTGGTGATCAACGCCTGGTGCACGGTCATCAGCTGGTCCATGAATCCCTTGCGGCGGAAGTCGGCATAGGCACTGGGGGCGAATTCGCTACCGGCCAGGACGTGCACCCCCAATGTCCTCAGCAAGTGACCTCCCCCTAGGTAGAGGGGCGCACCAACGCCACTGCCGATCGAGTCCATCGGCCTGGTCGAAAACGACAGGCCCCATTGCATGCCGCTCAAAGGCATGGAATTCGCAACGGTTGCCGACTCAACTCCCGGGATCGCCCGAAGTGCCGCCACGTCCGCCAACCCGGAGGCCACCGTGCCCTGGCTGCGGTCGGATGTGTCCAGCCTCAGCATGACGAGGCTGCGTTCATCGATGCCCGAAGGCATCCGAACGCGCTCCAGGCGGCCAACCACCATGTACAGCGCATTGCTGACGATGGCAAAGGCCAGCGCAGTCTCCAGGATGATCAGGAGGGCAGCGATCTTGTGACGACGAAGCGAGGAAAGGATAGGGCGAAGTGAGATCATGACGGGCCTCATTGCGCTTTGATCTGCATTGCTGGCGCGACGAGGCAAGCCCGCCATGCAGGAAGTATCCCGGCAAGCAGGCTCGCCCCGATCGCAACAGCCAACGTAGCCACCAGCATGCTCGGCTGCATGCGCGCCAACTGGGCGTAGCCCGATGGCTGCTGGCGAACCAGCCATAATCCCAGCATCGTCAAGGTCAGCCCGATGAGGGCACCCGCCGCACCGATCATGCCTGCCTCCGTCAGCAACTGCGCAAACACCGCATGGCGGGATGCACCCAGTGCACGGCGCACTCCGATCTCGCCACTGCGCCGCAGGAATTTCGCCAGCATCAGGCCGACGGTATTGACCACGCACACCAAGAGGAATCCCAGCGCAAGCCAAGCCTGCATGCGCACGTCGTCCGGCACGGCGTGGTTGACCGCAAGCCATCGCATGAGGTCATCCAGTCGGACGTTGGGCTTGCGACTGAATCGCCCGGCTGCATATTGCTGTTCGGAATAATTCACGAGGAACCGTCGATAGGCCACTGCGGCGCGCGCCGTGTCCAACTGCACCCACATCTGGATATAACCGCAGTTCGACGTATCGAGGCTGCTGCCGGGCTTGCCATAGCAGTTGGTCGATCCCGCGACACTGAAATCCAGCGCGCGGGCCGTGTTGAAGGGAATGAAGACCTTTTCGACATCGCCGAAGCGGGAACTGTCGAGATCGTAGAAGCGCGGGATGGGGCGCCAATGGGCGAGGACACCCACGATGCGGAAGCTATGGCCCCCGTACACGATGCTGCGGCCCACGCTGTCCACGCCACCGAACAGCGACTGGTTCAGCGCCCTGGAAATGACCGCGACATGGGCGCCGCCGGCGTCATCGGACCCTGACCACGGGGCACCGTAGCGAAACGGCACCGCGAACATGCTGAAGAAGGACCCGCTGGTGTAGCGGGAATTGACGGACTGGGGCGAGCGCCCCGGTCCGATCGGGCGCAGGACCTCGGACCCCGCGTACATCACCGCAGCACGTGTCGTTCGGCCTTCTCGCATCAGGTTCATTGCATCGATGTAGGTCAAGAGGCTTGGCGGACGCGGATCGGCAGCGGCATCCCCGCTGGCACGCGGATCAACCTGGGGGTAATAGAGGTGCGCGCTTCGACCGGGAAGTGGATCACCCGACAAGACATGGAGCACCGTGAGCATGGTCATGCTGGCGCCGATGCCAACCGCCAGCGCAAGAACCATCAGCGCGGTCAGCAGGGGGCTCCTGCGCAACGCACGAAGCGCCAGCTGGAGGTAGTACGCGAACACGGGTCAGCGTCCTGCCAGGGGCATATCGGAGGCCGTGCGTTCCTGCAACGTCGAGCGGAACCTGGGTTCCTCGACAATGCCTGTGGCCATGCCGTCGACGATATGGACATTGCGTTCGGAGCGTGCGGCGAGTTCGGGATCGTGCGTCACCATGATGATCGTGGCGCCTTCCCGATGGATCTGCTCGATCAGCTCCATGACCCCGCGGGCCATCGCCGTGTCGAGATTTCCCGTGGGCTCGTCCGCAAGCAGGAGCCGCGGGCTGCCCGCCAGCGCTCGGGCAATCGCCACTCGCTGTTGCTGGCCGCCGGAGAGCTCGGCCGGGTAGTGACGCATCCGCGCGGACAGTCCAACCCGCTCGAGCGCGTCGATGGCGCGCCGACGTCGTTCGGCGCCATGGATGCCGCGCCGGTAGTGCAGCGGGACCTCGACATTGTCCAGCACGTTGAGATCGGGGATCAGGTTGAATGCCTGGAATACGAACCCGATCTTTTCGTTGCGCAAGCGGGAACGCTGGTCATCATTCATGCCGTGGACGTTCACGCCGTCGAGGACGTACTCGCCACTCGTGAAATCCTCGAGCAAGCCGGCGATCGTCAGGAATGTCGTCTTGCCGGAGCCGGATGGCCCGGTGACCGCGACAAATTCGCCTTCACGTACGCTCAGGGAGAAATCCCGCAGCGCGTGGGTCTCCACCGTGGTGGTCCTGTAGATCTTGCTGAGGTTGCGCATCTCGAGCATGACTCACTCCTTAGGGCTGGCAGGGACGGTGGACGGGGTCATCGCGAGATGACCACGCGCGGGGCATCATGGAAGGCGTCGGCGCCTGCAACGACAACGCGCTCGCCAGGCTCGAGACCCGCCAGCACCTGGACGCGGTCGATGCTGGCCGGCCCCAGCCGTACGGGTGTCCGGACAGCGAGGTCTCCGTGAACGACGTACACTGCGTTGCCGCCCTCATTCTCCAGGGATGGCCCGCGCGCCACGGTGATCGCATTGGCGACCCGCTGCAGCACGACACGGACACTCAGACGCTGGTTCTGTCGCAGACCCGCCGGTCGCGCACCGGCGAATCGCACGCGCGCGGCCACTTCACCCGCGACGACCTCCGGCGAAATGGCACCAACGATTCCGGCCCAGTGCTGGCCATCTCCGGTGATATCCGCATGCATTCCCGGCGCGAGGTCGCGGGCAAAGCTCTCGGGAACCTTGATCTCGACTTCGAGTGCGGACAGATCCACGACACTCAGCAGCGCGGCATCCTTGGCGACCTTGGTCCGGTCCGGCACTGCCAACTGCCCCACCTGGCCCGTGACGGGCGCACGCAGCGTCAAGGCATCCACCTGGCGCTGCAGGTCGGCGACGACCAGCTTCTGCCGAGCCGCAGCCAGGCGCTTGCTGCGGATGTCAAACGCGGTCATCCGGTCATCCAGCCCCTGATCCTGCTCAGCGTGGTGGAGCGCGATGCGCGCCTTGTCCAGGGCGTCCCGCGCGCGCAGGACGTTGATTTCGGGTACCGCGCCCAGTTGGAAGGCCCGAGTATTCCGATCGAGGTCGGTCTGCGCCGCCTTGAGGTCGATTCGCGCATCGTCCAGCTTCTGCCTCGCGGCCAGGCGGTGCTTCTGCGCTTCGAGTCGTGCATTTTCGTAGGTCAATTCGAGGCTTTGGCCGGTCGCCTGCTCCTGGGCTAGCCGGCTGGCCAGCTCCGGGCTATCGAGTACGCCCAGGATGTCGCCCTTCTTGACGGCATCACCCGCCTGGGTCCGATAGTGGATGGTCCCGCTGGCCGCGGCATACAACGTCGGACTGACTGCGGCGACGACACGACCATCCGCGGCAATGTCGCGGACGAACGGGCCCTGCTGCACACTGGCGACCTCGAGGCGACTCAGGCTAACGCTGCTGCTCGCCGCGGCGAAGCGCATGACCAGTGCAACCAATGATCCACCGGCCAAGGCGATGCCCGCCGCCACGACTAGGGAGCGCCTGTGTCGCCTCCAGCCTGCCGGGCGTTCGAGGACAACGTCCTGACCCTGGGTATCGCGAAAGTTCATGCCGACCCCGAAACGATTCGATGTCCGGGTTATCGCAAGTCGCGTGCCAGCATGATACGCGGCATCGGGCCCTTATGAATCCGTGCGTTGGATTGGATCAACCCCGCCGCACGGTGTCCGCGGACAGTCCGCGGACACCGTGCGGACGCCGCTTCCCGTCTCCCATCGGGGCCTCGAGCGGATGCCGCGCTTGCGGGCCCTGCGGACCACCGGCTGATCAGGCCCCACCAGGCCGGCCTTCGCTGCCCTGGCTCTCGTGCCTCGATGCCAGATCCCTCAGCCTGGATGGCCGCCCTTCGCGGCCATCGCGGGAGGCGCCATGCCCGCCGACTGCAACTGTCGCACGTAGGCTGCTACGCCCTGATCCACGGGCGCGAATGCGTGCGTGCAGCCGGCGGCGCGAAGTCGGGTCAAGTCGGCCTGGGTGTGGCATTGGTAGCGGCCAACCAGCGCCTCCGGAAAGGCCACATACTCGATCAATCCGTCTTCGACCAACGCCTCCAGCGGTTGCGTCGACGGACCGGCAAAGCCGCGCAACGAATTGACGACCGCGGAAGCAATGTCATTGAACGGTTGCGCGCGCCCGCTGCCCAGGTTGTACACCCCGCTGACATCTCCGCGCTCGAACGCCCACAGGTTGACCGCAACCACGTCGCCGATCCAGACGAAATCCCGCTCTTGCGCGCCTGCCGCGTAGCCACCATAGGCCCCGAACAGCTTGACCCGACCTTCCGCATGGAACTGGTTGAAGTGATGAAAGGCCACCGAGGCCATGCGCCCCTTGTGCTGCTCGCGGGGACCATAAACATTGAAATAGCGGAATCCCACAACCTGGGTCCGCAGGTGCGGCATGCGGCGTCGGACAACCTGGTCGAACAACAATTTCGAGTAGCCGTAGACATTGAGAGGACGTTCGCATGCGGGCTCTTCGCGGAAGCCCCGCGAACCGTCCCCATACGTTGCTGCGGAACTGGCATAAAGCAGCCGCGTTCCCCGCGATTCGCAAGCGTCGAGCAGTGTGCGGCTATCGCGGAAGTTCACGTCCATCATGTAACGGCCGTCGTGTTCCATGGTGTCCGAACAGGCCCCCTGATGGAACACGGCCTCCACCCGTCCGTAGTGGCCGTCGGCGAATGCCTCGTAAAAGTCCCGACGGTCCACGTAATCGCCGATGCGCAAGTCGGCCAGATTGCGGAATTTGTCGCCCTGCTGGAGATCGTCGACCGCAATGATGTCGTCGATGCCGCGGGCGTTGAGCGCCTCGACCAGATTGGCGCCGATGAATCCTGCGGCGCCAGTGACGACGATGCGCATGCTCATGATCCTGTCCAGAGTTCATCGGCCGACACGCTGGCAGTCCCCAGCTTGCCGACGACAATACCGGCGGCACGGTTGGCCGTTCGAACCGCCTCTTCAAGGCTGGCGCCAGCCGCCAGCATGACGGCGAGCGTAGCGATGACGGTATCGCCGGCACCGGAGACGTCGAAGACCTCGCGTGCAGCCGTCGGCACATGCTGCCGGCCCGCGGCACTGAACAGCGTCATTCCCTCTTCCGCACGCGTAATCAGGAGCGCCTCCAGACGCAACGCGGCTCGCATCGCCTGTGCTCGCGCCTCGAGATCCGCCTCGTCGTGCCAATCTCCGGCGACTTCGGCAAATTCACCACGATTCGGCGTCAGAAGCGTCGCTCCCGCATAGCGCGAATAGTCACGTCCCTTGGGATCGACCAGGACGATCTTGCCCGCTTCACGCGCCATCGCGATCATCCGACCCACGTGATCGAGCCCGCCCTTGCCGTAATCAGAAAACAGAACGACGTCGTGCCGCGGCATTTCCTCGGCATAGCGCTCGCTCTGGGCAACCAGGACCTCGTGGTCCGGTGCCGTTTCGAAATCCATCCGAAGCAACTGCTGCTGGCGGGCAATGACGCGCAGCTTCAGTGTCGTGCGCAGCGCTGCATCTTCGTGCAGTGCGCATTGGATCGGCGAAGCATTGAGCAGTTCACGGAGACGGCGGCCGGGCTCGTCAACGCCCACGACCGACATGAGCGTGGCCTGCGCTCCCACGCTGGTGACATTGAAGGCCGCGTTGGCGGCACCGCCAAGCCGGTCCTGCTCGCGCTGCACGCGCGCAACGGGCACGGGCGCCTCCGGAGAAATACGGTCGACGGTACCGAACCAGTAGCGGTCCAGCATGACGTCGCCCACCACCAGTACGCGCGCGGCACGCGCATGCAGGCGCCAATCCTTCTGCTCCATCAAGGCCTTCCGGGACCCGGCGGCGCCGGGCGCCCGACCATTGTAACGGCCTCGGGTGCCGACATCGCATCGGGCTCCCTTACACGGACGGTGCCGGTGACGCATGTACCGGATCCCGGCCGGCTCTGGATGGACAGCCAGGCGCCCAGCCGAGCCGCGCGCACCCGCAGGCTGGCCATGCCTGCCCCGACTCCACCGGAAGCAGCCACGTCGAACCCGCAGCCGTCGTCGCTCACCTCGAACTGCAGCACATCACCTGCCAACTCGAGTCGCACCCGACAGGCACGGGCGCCGCTGTGCTTGATGACGTTGTTCAAGGCTTCCTGCAGGAGACGCAGGACGTCCAGCGCACGGGAGGGCGTGAACCGGACACCCGCAAGATCGTCGAATTGCCACTCGGCACGGATGCCGACTAGTTCCATGCGACTACAGCAGCGGTGGCGGAACGCCGCCATCAGATCAGCAAGACACCGATCTTCCGCGTACACCGTCGATTCGATGACCAGACGGAGGTCATCGCGCACCGATTTCAGCATTTCGATGGCAGTGTCTGCTTCCATCCCGGGAGTGGCCTGTAGCTGCTCGATGGCACCGAGCAAACTGCCGCCGAATCCGTCGTGCAGGTCCCGTACGAGTTCCAGTCGCTCAGCCATGCGGGCATTGGCCAGCGCCAGCGTCTGCTCACGATCCAGCGTCTCCCTGAGCTTCAATGTGGATCGGTCAACTTCGAGCGCCAGCGCAGCATTGAAGCCTTCCGCGCGGCGCATCGCCACGACGAAGCGGTACGCGAGCACAAAGCTAATGCCAACGAGGCTCACCGGCGAGGTCAGGTCCGACAGATACGTTGTGCTGCTGATCACCCCGGACTGCACGAGGCTATCGTGGACAGCCGCCACCATGGGCAGCACGAGGAACATGGCAGGCACCACGAGCTCCATCGCGCGACTCCGCAGCGCGAACCCGATGAACAGCACGATGGAGGCATACATGAGTGCAACCGCACCATTCTGGATAATGACGTGGTGCGGACCCAACCAGCCGGGCCATGCCGCGGCGACCGCAAGCGTGATGGCACCCAAGGCAATCATCGAGCGCTCAATCCTTGGCCAACGACGGTCAGCGTATCGCAGCAGGAACTGGGCAAAGCAGATTGCGGTCGCCATGTGCGCTGCCGCATGCAGCGCCATCCAGGCATTGGTCGTGGCGAATGGCCAAGGCGACCGGGCCACGAAATCCAAGTCGAACAGCAATCCGCCGACCGATGCAAGCGCAAACCACCCATACAGGGTGTCCCGCCGACGCAACAGCCAGACCATGCCGAAGAGCGTGGCGAGCACAGCATCAACAGAAAGATCGAACAGATGCATATCGACGCGCTGCCAAACGCCACGTCGATACCGCGCCAACAAGCGGGCCGGATCGCCGACCGCCACCTGCCCCAGCCCCGGCGCATAGGCTGCAAGGCCCGACACCCTCACGACCAGCGTGTTCAGTCCGGCCCGCAGCAGCGGGGCATCTACGAGGAAGTACTGTGGGCTGACGCCGATGCGTGACAAGGGCTCGTCAAGGTGCGGCGCCTGGTAAACGAGGCTGCCATTGACATAGATGGCGTCCGCCAGACTGACGCGATCGAGCCACAAGGCGATGGGCGCCCCGGCATCGCGCTGCCACCACCGCATCCGGTACCAAACGACTCCATCATGCCGCGACCATCGCCGCGCCCAGTCGTCCGGCAGCGCGACCGGGGTCCATCCGCGATCCCCGGGCTGATGCGCGTGCCAACGCGAAGGCGCGGCTTCGGCCTGCCGGAACTGGACGATCCCATCCTGCGTCGCGCGATCGGCACCCCGGCAAGCCACGACTGCCAAAACGAGCAGCACAAACAGGATCGGAAGGCGCCGAAACGTCCGATGCATGGAACCCATCAGGGCAACAGACCCTGGCTCTTCGCCTCGAAAACGGCTTCCGTCCGCGAATTGACCGAAAGCTTTCGATAGATCCGTTTCGTGTGGTCTTCAACGGTAAAACGAGATAGTGCCAGGATTTCGGCGATCTCGCGATTGCTGAAACCGCGCGAGACGTACATCAGGATCTCCCGCTCGCGCCCGGTGAGCCGCCGCGAGCATCGCGATCCGTCCCCTTCTTCGGACGCAGGCTGACCCGGATCCCCGGACTCCGGCGCAAACCAATGGTCCAGAAGACGACGCGCCAGAAAGGGATCGATTGGCGCACCGCCCCGTCGCATGGCCTGCAATGCCTGCAACAGTTCCTCGTCTTCGCGCTCCTTCAGGAGATAGCCGATGGCCCCCGCGCGAAGTGCATCGACCAGGGTTTCCGCGTCGCCATAGGCCGAGATGACCACCAGAGCCATCAATGGCTTGCGATCACGCATTTCGCGCACGAACTCGATGCCACTGCCATCGGGGAGCCCGATGTCGACCAGTGCCACGGCGAACGCGCCGTGCTCCGCAAGGGCGCGCGCCGCCTCCAGGCTTCCCGCTTCAACAACCTCGGCGGCATTCAACTGCGACAGCAGACGAACCATGCGCGCGCGCATCCGCGGATCGTCCTCGACGACCAGGGTGGACGACAGGTTGATGCCGGACTGGGCCACGTCGGGACGATTCCGGTAGGCGGGCGTGAAAGCATAACCCATGCCAACATCGGCCGGATCCCGGCGAGCGGAATCCGAGGCTCAGATCGCAGTTTGTTCGGCGGGCGATTGCATCAACATGGTCGACTGCGCGACGAGCGGAACGCCACCGGAGGTATAGCACTGCGTGCCAAACGAGGATTGTCCGTTGATCAGCTTGTTGGCCCCGATCGCCACGCCCTGCACCACCTGCTTGATGAACCACACGTCCATCGGATAGCAGTAGGTCACCCGGATCATCAGGAGGTTCGCCTCCTGGATGTTCTCGCCGGAGCCCTTGACCGCTGTCGATCGCCACATGAGCCGATCGTTGGGTATGGCCATTTTGCCATTCGTGCCGACCTCGCCGAAGTCCTGATAGGCGGCCGCCGTCGGATTGATGATCTGCAGGTCAACGGCCGCGGGACCGCCACCGATGATGGACGGGGGCGGCTTCACCGCGGCGAATGCAGTGCTGTAGGCCGCGAGATAGCGCTCGTAATCGGAAACGTTGCCCAATGGCAGTGCGATCATGTGGCATTCGGCCACGAGCCAAGCCGATTCGGTGGCATTGACGGTCGTGCTGCTGCCATAGAGGGGCATCAGCCCATGGGCTAGGCCACAATCGATCCACTTCTTGCTCGCGTTGTGGAGGGTACCCTGCCGGACGCCTTCGTAGGCCGCCAGGTCGAGCGTGTTCTTGGCGATGTAGATCTGTGCCCCCCAACGAGTCGCCGATCAGCAAATCAACTCAGGCTGTGCATGCCATCCCCCCTGTGGGGCTGTGCAAGACGGTGTGATTATGCTCACGGTTTTCAACATGCGGCAAAGCGACACAAGTACCTAACGTATTACATTGCCGTAATGCTTGTGAATTGATGTAACGCGCATTGCTACGCGTCATCCGAATCGCGTTGCAATGTTTCTGTGAGCATCGGCACAGTACTGGCAGCCCGCTGCGACGCCCATCCCCGAAATCAGGGCATCCGGCCCCCTATTGACAAACACGTGCTTGTCGAGCGCGTTTCGCGGCGTCCGGTCCTGGCCACCCATCGACGGGCTGAGTCATTGCCCACGCCGCCTCGCCGCCATGCGGTGATCGGCCATTCGACGAGCGAAGTCCGTAAGGCGGTCGGCCCAACCGCCAGGGCCGGGTCACCCCCGCCACGACAGCTGGCAGGCTTGGCACCTGCGGGGACATGCTTTGGTGGTGATGAGGGCAGCTTGCGGGATCGAAAGCGCGACAAAGCCCCGTCGACGCGATCAACACCGGAGCAAGGCTCCGGACCTTCCCGCTGCTTGATTGGGTGGTGGGCCGTACTGGATTCGAACCAGTGACCAGCGGATTAAAAGTCCGATGCTCTACCAACTGAGCTAACGGCCCACTCGAGACGGGCGGAACGATCGCACGTCAACCGCCCATGATCGCCAGCCATCCGACGCGGCGACCCTGGGGTGCGTCCCGCAAAGCACAGCAGTTTACCAGCGCGCGCTCACCGGGCGTAACGTGTTGGATCGTCGATGCCCGCGGCACGGAAGCCATCCGCGCGCAGCCGGCAGGCATCACAACGGCCACAAGCGCGACCGTTCTCATCGGCTTGATAGCACGATACGGTGGCCGAGAAATCGATACCCAGCCGGATGCCTTCACGCACGATGTCGCCTTTCCCCATCGCAATCAACGGCGCATGGACATGAATCCCCGTGCCTTCAACACCCATCCGCGTGGCGACATTGGCCAGCCGCTCGAACGCAGCAATGAACGCGGGCCGGCAATCCGGATAGCCGGAATAGTCGACCGCATTCACGCCACAGAACAGGTCGGTCGCACCAAGGACCTCAGCCCAACCGAGGGCAATCGCGAGCATGATGGTGTTCCGCGCCGGCACATAAGTCACGGGAATACCCGAACCACCCGCCTCCGGCACCGCGATCTCTGCGGTGAGGGCCGAGCCGCCAATATCGCGCAGACCGACGGAGACCGTCTTGTGCTCGACGGCGCCTAAGCTTTTCGCGGTTCGAACCGCCGCGGCCAGTTCAGCGTTGTGACGCTGCCCATAGTCGACGCTAAGCGCGTGGCAAACAAACCCGCGCTCCCGCGCCAGCGCCAGCGTCAAGGCGGAATCCATTCCCCCGGAAACGAGGACGACGGCATGGCTTCCAGCTGGTTTCATGTCGGACATTCACCTCATGCCGATAAAGGTGCGGCAGGACCGACCTCAACGGCCGGGCACATCACCCCACAACAGCTTGTGCAACTGCAATTGGAACCGCACGGGCAAGCGATCCTCGAGGATCCATTGTGCCAGTTCGACTGGCCTCAATTCGCCGTGCACCGGCGAAAAGAGCACCATGCACTGGTCCGCCAGTTTGCGGGTCTCGACAACTGCCCTGGCCCAGTCGTAATCGTCGCGACTGGCCAGAACAAATTTCACCTGGTCCCGTGCGCCGATGAATGCGAGGTTGCCCCACAGGTTGCGCGCCTGTTCGCCCGAACCGGGTGCCTTCAGGTCGAGAACCTTGCGTACCCGCGCATCGACGACGGATACGTCCAGCGCACCCGAAGTTTCCAGCGAAACCTCGTAGCCCTCGTCGCAAAGCCGTGAGAGCAGTTGCGCGCATCGCCTCTGAGCGAGCGGTTCCCCCCCGGTCACGCAGACATGGTGGACACCATGTGTCGCGACCTCGACGAGAATTGAATCGATCGTTCGCCAGTGTCCCCCCTCGAATGCATACGCCGTGTCGCACCAACGGCAGCGCAGAGGACAACCGGTCAGGCGCACGAACACCGTCGGCCAACCGACCGCATCCGCCTCGCCCTGCAACGAATGGAACACCTCGCTGATGCGGAGGCGCCCATCGGCGTCCGCGGATTCCTCGCGCCCCCTCACCTCACCCGCCGCTTTGCTGCAATTGGATCGCGCGCAGGCGCTCCGCGGCCATGTGCGCTTCCTCCGTGCCCGGGTAGGTGGCAATGATCTGGTTGAACGTCGCGCTGGCCTTGTCGAATTGCTTCAATTCGTACTGGCAATAGCCCAGTTTGAGAAGCGCGGCGCGCGTCTTGTCACTCTGCGGATACTGCTGGGTCAAGCGCTGGAACGTTTCCAGGGCGACTTCATAGTTGCCGGTCACGTAGTAGGACTCGCCCAGCCAGTAGGCCGCGTTAGGCGCCAGACGGGCCTGCGGATATTCCTGCAGGAACTGCCGGAACCGGCGCGACGCTTCCGCGTAATCACCATTCCGGAGAAAGGCGAACGCGTTGTCGTAGGCCGACTGCTGGGCCGCGGCCTGCGTGCTGGCCGACGGCGGGGAAGCGGGATTGCCCGAGGGAGCCGCGGTTCCGCCATGACCGGTCCGCTGATTGGACGCCGGATTGGCCGGGGAGCCCACGGGCGTCGAAGTCGTCGGCGGCGCACTGGATGCATTGGCGGGATTGGCCGTCTGCTCCAGCTTGCGAATGCGCGCATCGAGCACGAGGTACTGGTCTTTCTGTTGCTGTTCGAGCTGCTCGATTCGATGCTGAAGGAGCTCGATCTTGCCCTGCTGGGCGCGGTATTCATGCTCCAGCGTATCGATGCGGTTGAGCAGACTCAGCGTGCCCTGCTGGGCACTCTGGAGCTGCATCTGGACCTGTTGCACCTGTTGCGCCAGGCTGGGTTGGCTTTGCGACCGGGCCGGTCCCGGCGCCATGGCAGCGGCGGCCACAAGGGCCGCCACCACCGTCACGGACTTCCGCGTGATCATTCCGTCTTCGTGTAGACGATGTCGACGCGACGATCCTTCGCCCAGCACGCATGGGTCATTTGATGGCAAACCAGACGCTCCTTGCCATAGCTGACCACATTGAACTGGCTCGCGCTGGCGCCAAGCGCTTCCATGGCCTGCTCAACCGACTTGGCGCGACGCTCGCCCAAGCCAAGGTTGTATTCGCGGCTGCCGCGCGGGTCGGTATTGCCTTCGAGGGTGACGCGCGCGCCCGGATTGTCCACCAGGTACTTGGCGTGACACGCGACGATGTCGTCGAACTCCGGCTTGATGTTCGACTTGTCGAAGTCGAAGTAAATCTTGCGCTTCATCAAGCAGGCGTTGGTCTCGAGGTCGGCCGGCGTGAACTTGCCATTGCTGACCGGCGCGGTTTGCGTCGGAGCGGCCGGCGGCGGCGGCGCCGGCGGTGTCGGCTTGACTTCCTGCTTGCTGGCGCACGCAGCAAGGCCCACGCACAGCAGCGCTGCGAGTGAGATACGGCTGAGGATGTTCATGGTTTTGTCTCGCGGGAGAGTTGAGGTTGGATCGTTTGTTTCGGGGCAGTGCTATTTCTGGAACGGCATCCCTTCAATGACGTGCCAGGCCCCTTCCTTGCGAGCCTGTCAACTCGACGCCGACCGCCACGACAGTTAGTTGCCCTGCGAGGCAGGCGGAATTCGGTAGGGTCCCCAAGCCGGCGACTGGACGCCGCCGTTGACCAGCGAGAGTCGCTGCCGGACGCTTCCGTTGTCAGCCACTTCGTACAGCACTCCATGGCCGTTGTTGTCTGTGGACGCATACAGCAGCATGCTTCCGTTGGGCGCGAAGCTCGGCGACTCGTCGAGCGGACCGGGGGATATAAACCGCATCTGATTGTCCAGCTTGCGGTCCATAATCGCAATACGATACACGTTTCCCATGCCCTGCATCATGGCAATCTGGCTCCCGTCGAAATTGACGGCCGCATTGGAATTGTATTCTCCCTGAAAGGTTAAGCGGGTCGCTCCACCGCCGCCAACGGGCTCCGTGTAAAGCTGGGGCTTGCCTGAACGGTCAGAGGTGAAGACCAGCGCCTGACCATCGGGCATCCACCGGGGCTCCGCATTGATCGAAAGGTTGTGGCTCACCTGCGTCAATTGGCCCGTAGACAGGTTTTCCACGTAGATCTCGGGGGAGCCGCCAAACGACAGCATCATGGCCAGGCGCTTGCCGCCTGGCGAGAATGCCGGGGCACCATTGATTCCCTTGCGTCCCGAAATCAGCCGCCGCTGGCCTGTGGACAGATTCTGGATGTAGATGGCCGAATCGCCGCTCTCGAACGAAACATAGGCCAATTGCTTGCCATCCGGTGACCACGCCGGCGACAGGAGGGGTTGCCGCGATCGAACGACCACCTGGGGATGATGCCCGTCGGAGTCGGCCACGACCAACGACCATTGCATCGACTTGCCGCTACCCGTCGTGGTCACGTACGCGATGCGCGTGTAGAACGCCCCAGGCTGGCCCGTGATGGCCTGATAGATGCGATCGGCGATCTGGTGAGCCACCCCGCGCAGTTCCTCGGGAACGGCGTTGTAGGCACCAGCCAGCATTTTCTTTTGGGCCGTGACATTCCAGAGCTCGTAGGCCACCCGGATCTGGCCATGGCCGACCAGACGCTCCCGGCCGATGACGAGGTAATCCTGCTTCAGCAGTTTCCAGGTCGAAAAATGGATCTGCCCGGCATGGGTGGGATGTTCGACGATGTCCGAACCCGTGAGCGTACGGAATTTCCCGCATCGAACCATGTCATCCTGGATCACCGCGGCCACGTCCGTGGCTGGCGGCTGCGTCGAGCTCTCGAAGCCAAAAGGCACGATGGTGATCGGGATGGCTGAAGGGATGCCGTTGACCACATCCAGGGTCAGGCCCTGCGCACGGGCAGGCAAAGCCGGGATGGCGCAGGCGACCAGCACCATCGATGCGAGCAGGAACTTCAGGCCAGGTCGTTTCATTGGTTCACCGAGAAGTTGATCGTAAGTTCAGTCTGGAACACGCTTTCGAATCCGCTGTACGGGAGGGGCGATGCACGCAGCACGGCTGCCTCGACGGAGCGTCGCGCGATCTCGTCATAGGGGCAACTGGGCAGGATGGTGACGCTGATCACCTTGCCTCCGGGAATCTGCATGATACGGATTGGGCAGCGGACATGCCGAGGAATATTGTCCGGGCGCAGCCAATTGTTCTGGATCGCCTGGACCAAAGCCGCCTGGTACTGGGCGGTGAGGCTTTGCTGGGTGCCCCCCATGCCCGTCACGGGTTTAGGCGATGTCGGCAGGTTGGCAAGCGGCGCAACAGACGTCGACTTGAGGTCTTTCAGCTGCGCATCCCGTTGCGCCGTCATCTTGACGCGGCGATCCAGCGCCTGACTTTGCTGGTGCAAGGCGTTCATTTCCGCGAGTAGCTTCTGAACCCGGTCGTTGCGTGCCGCATCAACCTCGCTCATGTGCTGCTGTTGGCGCTCGACCTGTGCGTGTTGGACCTTCTCGGCCTTCTGCGGCGCGAGGTCCACGGCACGTTGCTGGTTGCGCAGGTCCGGTTGCCTTGGTGGCGGTGGGAGCGTGCGTACCGGAAGCCTGGGCCCCTTGGGATTGGGAATGTTCATCGCGGGCGGCGGTGGCGGGGCAGGCGGCTGGATCTTCGGTCGCCGCACATGAGGAAGGGCCGCGCGCGGCGCGGCGGCCACGCCCACCAGTTCAGCCTCGATCACGGGTCCCGAGAGCACGGGCGTCCGGGTGCATTGCACCGGATTCAACCAAGGAGGCATCCCGAGCCAGGCAAACGTCCGCTCCCATGTCGCGCAGGACAGCGTCGCCATCAGGAGGAAGCCGAGAATGGCCAGATGCAACAGCGCCGACAATGCAATGGCGCGCGCATTGCTGTCAGCCGTTGCCATGGTTCGTCACACCCGTCTCGGGGCGGCTGGCCAAACCCACCTTCGGCACCCCGGCCTGTTGCAGCAGCACCATGGCCTGGTAAACGACGTTGTAGCTGGCGCGCTTGTCGCCGCTGATGAATACCGGGGCCGTCGGGTTTACGCGCATGATGGCGGCAACCTTGGACTGCAGCTCGCTTCCGTCGACGGCCTGGCGCTTGCCGCCGCCAAGGTCGAGGAAATACTTGCCATCGGCGGTGACCTCGACCACTACCGGCCGCTTGTCCGTGGTGATCGCCTTGGCCGCGGACTGCGGCAATTGGATATCGACACCCAGGTTCAGAAGGGGGGCCGTCACCATGAAAATGATCAGCAACACGAGCATGACGTCGATGTAGGGCACGACGTTGATCTCGCTCTTGAGCTTGCGCTTGCGCGGGCGCATGGACGATTGCATGGCCACCCTCAGGCGTGTTCGTCGGCGCCCTGGGACTGGCGCTGGAGGATGGAGAAAAACTCGTCCTGGAAGGCGTCGTACCGCACGGTCATGCGCTCGACCCGCGTTGCGTAACGGTTGTAGGCCCAGACCGCGGGAATGGCCGCAAACAGGCCCATCGCCGTGGCCACCAGGGCCTCGGAAATGCCAGGCGCGACCATGGCGATGGTCGCCTCCTTGATGCTGCCGAGACCCTGGAACGCGGCCATGATGCCCCACACCGTACCGAACAACCCGACGTACGGGCTGATCGAACCGACATTGGCCAGGAACTCGAGGTTGCGCTCCATGCGGTCAACCTCCCGCATCAGCGCCACCCGCATGGCGCGCTGCGCCGCATCCAGCAGGTTTCGCGTATCCATCCGCCGCTGGCGCTGCCTGGCAAATTCGCGGAATCCGGCCTCGAAGATGCACTCCATGCCGCGCACGCCATCACCTCGGGCGCTCGCGTCCCGATAAAGCGCTGCCAGATCGGACCCGGACCAGAAACGCTCCTCGAACGTGTTGGCTTCGCGCTGCGCGGCATCCAGCGCGGCCTTCTTCCGGAAGATGATCACCCAGGAAGCAAACGAGAAGAGCAGCAGGATCAACATCACTACCTTGACTGGCCAACTCGCACGCAGAACCAGGTCGAGGATATCGAGATTGCCATTCATGATCGGGATCAGCCTTCGCGGATGAGGTTCGGGGGAATCGGGGTGGGACGGAAATCTTCAGAACCGACGCATGCGACACGCACCACTGCATCCACCAGCACCGCGCCGTCCGTGACGCGTACCAGCGACTGCGCGAACTCCAGCGCGGCGGCCTTGCGTGCTACCACACGCACGGTCGCATCCATCTCGTCATCGAGCACGGCCGGTCGCCGGAAGCGCAACTCCATGCCGTAGACGACGAAGACCACGCCATGTTCCGAGCGCACCCGGGTTTGCTCGATGCCCCTGTCACGCAGCCATTCCGTCCGGGCGCGCTCGAGGAAACGAAGATAGCTCGCGTGATACACGACTCCGCCAGCATCCGTATCCTCCCAGTAGACGCGTATCCGCCAACTGAACGGAAACTGTGACGAAGCGCTCATGGGCGCCCATCGCCTTCGAACAAGCTGCCCGCATCCGGCCGCGGGGGCGCCAGGCCAAAGTACCGCCATGCCTTCGCTGTGGCCATGCGTCCGCGGGCCGTCCGGATGAGGAACCCTTGCTGCATCAGGTAAGGCTCAAGCACGTCCTCGATCGTTCCTCGGTCCTCACTGAGCGCGGCCGCAAGCGATTCGACGCCCACGGGCCCGCCTTCGAACGTATCGAGGATCACGCGGAGCAGGCGGCGATCACTGTCATCAAATCCTTCGGCATCGACCTTGAGCATCACCAGCGCGGCATCGGCAACGGACCGGGTGATTTCGCCACTGGCCCGCACTTCTGCAAAGTCCCGCACGCGCCGCAACAGCCGATTGGCGATACGCGGGGTGCCGCGTGCGCGCCTCGCAATCTCGGCGGCCCCATCGGCCGCGCACTGGATCCCCAGGATGCGGGCGGCTCGGCGCACGATCTGCGTCAGTTCCTCGACGCTGTAGAATTCGAGGCGCTGGACGATGCCGAAACGATCTCGAAGGGGGCCCGTCAGCAGACCTGCACGGGTCGTCGCGCCAACCAGCGTGAAGGGGGGCAGGTCGAGCTTGATGGAGCGTGCGGCCGGTCCCTCGCCGATCATGATGTCGATCTGGAAGTCTTCCAGCGCCGGATAGAGCACTTCCTCGACCACCGGCGAGAGCCGATGGATTTCATCGACGAACAGCACGTCACGCGGTTCCAGATTGGTCAGTAGTGCCGCCAGGTCGCCCGCCCTCTCCAACACGGGCCCCGACGTACTGCGGAGGTTCACGCCGAGTTCGTTCGCGATGATGTGGCTGAGGGTGGTCTTGCCGAGACCCGGTGGCCCGAAGATCAGTACATGATCCAGCGCTTCGCCACGTTTCCGTGCGGCCTCGATGTACAGTCCCAGTTGCTCGCGCACCGGCATCTGTCCGAGGTACTCGGACAGACGCTGCGGTCGAATCGACGCATCGAGGAACGCATCTTCATGGGTTTCGGCAGGAGCCAGCAGGCGCGAGTCGCTCATGCCCCGATTATGGCAGGCACGGGGCCTGGTGACGCCTCCGAGGCCGGGCGACGTGCGACGCAGGGCCGTCGAGCCGGACCGATGGCCTCGTGCCCTGCCCTCCTCGATTCCCGGGCTTGGCCGTCGAGACCCGGGGCCCTTCAAATTTCAACCTGGGTTCCCAACTCCACCAACCGATTGCCGGGTATCCGGAAGAAGGCCGTGGCCGGCATGGCGTTGCGGGACAGGAAAGCAAAGAGCTTGTCACGCCAGAGCGCCATCCCGGCGCGCTCGCTCGCCACAATGTTCTCGCGGCTCAGGAAGAACGTCGTGTCCATCATTTCCAGAGGCAGCCCGAGCTTCTGGCATTGCTGCAGCGCCCTCGGCACGTCGGGCTCTTCCGCAAATCCGAACCGCAGCAGCAACCGGTAGAACTCGCCTCCCAGCGACGTCAGCTCGATCCGCTCGCTGCTATCCGCCGTCGGCGTGTCCAACGTCTCCACCGTAAGCATCACGTTGCGCTCATGCAAGACCTTGTTGTGCTTGAGGTTGTGCAGCAAGGCGTGGGGAACCGCGTCGAGGTTAGCGGTGAGGAAGATGGCTGTTCCCGGCACTCGCAAGGGAGGATGGTCGGCGATGCTGGCGATGAAAGTCTTCAGCGACAGGCCACCCTGCTTCATCTCGCGCAGCACCAATTCGCGGCCACGCCTCCAGGTGCTCATGACCACAAAAACGAACAGGCCCAGCACCAGGGGGAACCAACCGCCATGCTCAACCTTGATCAGATTCGCCGAAAAGAACGCCACGTCCACCGTCAGCAAGCCCAATCCCAGCGGCGCCAGCACCAACAAGGGCCAATGCCACAGGCGGCGCGCAACCACCAGCAGCAGGATCGTGGTGCAGGCCATGGTACCGGTCACAGCGATGCCGTAGGCCGCTGCGAGCGCGTCCGATGAGCGAAACCCCAACACTGCCAGCAACACCGCAATCATCAATGCATTGTTGATCCACGGCAGATAGATCTGCCCACGCTGTTCGCGCGAGGTGTGCAGGACCTGCATCCGCGGCGAGTAACCAAGCAACATGGCCTCGCTGGTCATCGAGTAGGCGCCGGATATGACGGCCTGCGAGGCGATCACTGTCGCCACCGTGGACAGCGCGATCATGGGATAGAGCAGGAAGGGCGGCACCATGAGGAAAAATGGATTCGTCGCCGCGCCCGGCCGCGCCACCAACAAGGCGCCCTGTCCAAAATAGTTCAGCAGCAATGCTGGAAGCACCAGCGCGAACCAACTCCGGTTGATCGGCTTTCGACCGAAGTGCCCCATGTCTGCATAGAGCGCCTCCGCGCCCGTCAACACCAGCACGATGGCACCCAGGGCCAGGAATGCGTCCACGTGGTTGTGGACAAAAAACAGGAGAGCGTAGTGCGGGCTCAGCGCCCACAATACTTCCGGATGCGCGACGATGCTCGGGATTCCCAGCAGGCCGATCGACACGAACCAGACCACCATGATCGGACCAAAGAAACTGCCGACCCGCGCCGTTCCGTGGCGCTGCACGGCAAACAGCACCAGGATGATCGCGACCGTGATCGGAATCACGAACTCGGCAAAAGCTGGCGTGGCGACTTCCAGGCCGCTGACCGCCGACAGAACCGAAATCGCTGGCGTGATGACGCTGTCGCCGTAAAAGAGCGCAGCGCCAAACAAGCCGAGCGTCAGCAGGGCAAGACGCGTGCGCGGGCTGCCCCGGACGCCGCGCTGCGCCAGCGCCATGAGCGACATGATCCCGCCTTCGCCCTTGTTGTCCGCCCGCATCACGAACAGGATGTACTTCAAGGAGACGACGATGATGAGCGCCCAGAAAACCAGCGAGAGGGCTCCCAATACATTGTCAGCGGTTGGCGTGATGCCGTGCTCGCCGAACGTCGTCTGGATCGAGTACAGCGGACTCGTACCGATGTCGCCATAGACGACCCCGAGAGCGCCGAGCATCAGCATGGCCATGCGATTGCCGCTGCGGGCCGGCTGTTCCGGAACGGAAGTCTGCACCATGAAAACCTCAGCTGTTGCCGCCGAGAGCGGCCTTGAGTGCCTTGCGAATCAGGGTTTCCGCAGTGTCGCCGGGGGCCTGGGATTCACGGATCAGCCGCTGCGCCTCCGCGGGCTTGTACCCCAACTGCTGCAATGCGGTCTGCGCCTCCGACTGGGGATCCACCGTTGCACTCGTCGATCCGAGGCCCGACATCGTCGTCCCGGCCGCCACACGATCCCTTAGCTCAACGACAATGCGTTCGGCTGTCTTCTTCCCGATGCCCGGGACGCGAGTCAAGGCACTGACGTCGCCTGCCTGCACCAGGCGCGAGAAGGACTCCACCGATGTTCCGGAGAGCACCGCAAGTGCGATCTTGGCGCCGATTCCGCTGACTCGCAGGAGATTGCGGAACTGAATGCGTTCGGCCTCGCGCAGGAAGCCATAAAGCGCAACCGTATCTTCCTTGTGCGCATAGTGCACGAAGAGCGTCACTTCACGTCCGGGCTCCGGCAGGTCGTACAGCGTGGACATGGGCACTTCCAGCTCGTAGCCAACCCCACCGGCCTCAAGCAATATCCACGGCGGCGCCTTGGAGACCAGCACGCCTCGCAAACGCCCGATCACCGGCTCGCCCTCATCGACGCGTCCTCCAACCCGAGCGATTCACGCCCATCCGCGCGACCGACGTCCGGACGTGCGCGTGGGCGATGGCCACGGCCAATGCATCGGCAGCATCAGCCTGCGGAACGACGTCCAATCCCAGCAACATCTTGACCATGTGCTGTACCTGGGCCTTGTCGGCCCGCCCGCCACCGACCACCGCGCGCTTGATCTCGCTGGGTGCGTACTCATGGATCGGCAGCGCGCGTGTCAGCACCGCGCAAAGCGCGGCACCTCGCGCCTGGCCGAGCTTCAACGCCGAATCCGGGTTGCGTGCGACGAACACGCGCTCAATGGCGACTTCATCGGGGCGATGTTCATTCACAAGCGCTTGGAGACCGTCGAAAATGGCCTTCAAACGGCTCGGAAAATCCGCATCGCCACCCACCACCAGCGCACAGTGGAACGCGTGGCGCGCGGTCCCGTCCGGGGCAACATCCACGATGCCGACGCCCGTTCGCACGGAGCCCGGATCAATGCCGAGTATGCGCGTCATGGCCCCTGGGAATTGCCATTGCGCTCAACTGCGCGCGTCAGGTAGCAATGCGTTGTGGAAGACCTCGTGCACGTCATCGATCTCGTCGAGCCAATCGAGCAGACTGGTCAGTGGCTCGAGTGACTCCGCGGGGACCGGCACGCGATTCTGCGGGCGCATTTCGACCGCCGCGTGCGTGACTTCGAGCCCCGCCGCCTCGAGCGCCTTGCGCACGGCCTCGAACTGTTCAGGCGCGCACAGTACCGTGCTCTCGCCATCGGCCGTCTGGACGTCATCGGCGCCCGAATCAAGTGCCACCTCAAGCGCCTTCTCTTCGGCGGAGGTCCCGCTGGCGGCGGCAACCACGACGACGCCCACGCGCTGGAACTGGAAGGCCACGGACCCGCTGGTCCCGAGATTCCCGCCATGCTTCGACAACGCGTGGCGCACATCGGCCACGGTCCGCTGCGGGTTGTCCGTGATGCAATCGATCAGCAGCGCGACGCCACCGGGGCCGTACCCTTCGTAGCGGACCTCTTCGGTAGCACCGCCATCCAGTCCGGCCCCGCGACGGATGGCTCTTTCAATACTGTCCTTGGGCATGTTCGCGGCAAGCGCCTTGTCCACCGCGGTACGCAGCCGTGCGTTGTTCGCCGGGTCAGGAAGGCCGGTGCGCGCGGCAATACGGATATCGCGCGCCAGCTTGGTGAACACCGCGCCACGCCTGGCGTCGGAGGCATTCTTGCGGCCTTCAATGGACGGACCTCGTCCCATCGCGGTTCCTCTTCAGTGGTTCACGCAACGCGACATTGTACAGCGTGGCCCGCCGGGTCCGGGCGACCTTCACGTGCCCGGATGCCGCATCACTCGGGGCGCACGGACACGTGGAGCTCCGCCAGCTGCTCGTCGGGCACCGGGGATGGCGCGCCCGTCAGCAGGCATTGCGCGCGCGTGGTCTTGGGGAAGGCGATGACCTCGCGGATGGAGTCCACGCCGGCCAGCAACGCCGCCAGGCGGTCGATGCCAAACGCGATGCCGCCGTGCGGCGGTGCGCCGTGGCCGAGGGCCCGCAACAGGAAGCCAAACTTCGCCTCGTATTCCTCCGGAGGCATGCCCAGCAGGTCGAAAACCGCCCGCTGCATCTCTGGTCGATGGATGCGAATTGAACCGCCTCCGATCTCGTTGCCGTTGAGCACCATGTCGTAACCGCGCGACAAGGCATTCGCCGGATCAGCACGCAGCGCCGCGGCGTCATCGACTTTCGGCGCCGTGAACGGATGGTGGAGCGCGACATAACGCTTGGCTTCGACATCCCATTCGAACATGGGAAAGTCAGTGACCCAAAGTGGACGCCAGGCGTTCTCGACCAGCCCCAGATCGTGGCCGAGTTTGATTCGCAGGGCACCCATGAACTCACTGGCTATGCGGAATGGGCCCGCACCAAACAGCAACGCATCGCCGCCGCGCGCGTCCGTGGCCTCGATGATGGCCGCCAGCGTCGCATCATCGAGGAACTTGGCGATCGGCGAGGTCACTCCCTCGCGACCACGCGCCGGATCATCCACCTTCATCCACGCGAGGCCTTTGGCGCCGAACTTGCTCGCATGCGCAGCGCACTCGTCGATGGCCTTGCGCGTCAGCGTCGCGCCGCCAGGGATGCGCAGCGCGACCACGCGCCCATCAACGGCGGCGGCCCACTCGCTGAACACCTTGAATTCCGAGTGGCGTACAACGTCAGCGATATCGACCAATTCGAGCGCAATGCGCAAGTCAGGCTTATCCGAGCCGTAGCGCCTCATGGCCTCCAGCCAGCCCATGCGAGGAAAGGGTTCGACCAGCGCGATGTCCGCCACCGCCTTGAACACCTCGCGAATCATCTGCTCGACCGTCGCCTGCACGGCGTGCTCGTCGACGAACGCGAACTCCATGTCCAACTGCGTGAATTCCAACTGACGATCGGCGCGCAGCGCCTCGTCCCGGAAGCATCGAGCAATCTGGTAATAGCGATCAAAGCCCGCGATCATCAACAACTGCTTGAACAATTGCGGGGACTGAGGCAAGGCATAGAATTCACCGGCATGCATGCGTGCTGGCACGAGGAAGTCGCGTGCGCCCTCCGGCGTCGCCTTGGTCAGGATCGGCGTCTCCATATCTTGGAAGCCGCGCGCATCCAGCCAGTGGCGCAATGCCTGCACGAGACGGGTTCGCGTCCGCAGGTTGTGCTGCATATCCGGCCGTCGCAGGTCAAGGTGCCGCTGAGCCAGCCGGGTGTCCTCGTTCGTCGGCTCATGCAGGGCGAAGGGCAGGTCGCGCGCGGCATTGAGCACCTGAACATCCCGAGCCAGCACTTCATAGTCGCCCGTCGCGATGCGCGGATTGGGCGCGAGGCGGCGACGCACCCTGCCGGCGACGCGCAGACACCATTCATAGCTGGCGCCCGCCATGGCCGCATAGGCCGCGGCGTTGTCGGGTTCGACCACGATCTGCACCACGCCCGTATGGTCGCGCAAGTCCAGGAAGACGACGCCTCCATGGTCGCGCCGGGTATCTACCCAGCCACAGAAGACGGCGTCGTGGTCGACCAGGCCAGCATCAGCCTGGCCGCAATAATGGGTGCGCATGGATTCTCCCGCCGATGGCGATGCGAGCCGCCTATGTTAGCGGCGCTTGCGGCTCCCGAATCGTCCGCGGTCTCAATCAGGCGCAACCGCACCCGCCGCCACACGAATGCGCGGCCGCAGGCTTGGCCTCGCCTGAGGCCGGCGCCGGCTCGTCTTTGCGGGCCAGGTTGCGTTGGCCGTCCTTCTTGAAATCCGTCTCGTACCAACCGCTGCCGGCAAGGCGAAACGCGGGCGCCGACAGCTGCCGCCTCACCTGCGCTTCGCCACAGGCAGGACATTGCGAGGGATCGGCATCGGCCAGCTTCTGCAGGCGGTCGAAGGAATGTCCACAGGACAGGCATTGGAATGCATAGATGGGCATGGCGTCGCGTCCGAGGGAATGCTGACTTGGCGTCAGGCCTTGGCAGTGGGGTCGGCACCGGAGGTTTCAAGGTCCCGCGGCGGTCGTCGCTAGGGTGGGCTGCGCTGCGGGCGACAAGGTCGGCCGCGACGGCCCATCCGCGCATGGACAACGGCCGGCAAGGGGGTATTTGACTACGCCGCGATGTCGAGGTTACGTTTGGGTTAAGGAATGCCGGCAGCGGGCCGGCGCGATCAGGGCTGATTCCAACCAAGGGGTTACACGCATGAAATTCGCACCCGCGCCGCGTCACGCGGTCCTATTTGCAGCACTGGCCACGGCCGGCGTCACCCATGCGCAGGATGCGAACAAGACCCAGCCCGGGAAAACCAAGGAACTGCAGACGGTCGTGGTAACCGGCACACGGATGACCGACCGCACCGTCGCCTTCTCGATGGCGCCCATCGACGTGCTGACACCCAAGGATCTCGAGCAGACGGGCGCGACCAACCTGGCCTCGGCACTTCGCACCCTCCTGCCTTCCTTCAACTTTCCGCAGCCATCGATCACCGATGCGACGGATGCCATCCAGCCGGCCCAACTGCGGGGACTCTCGCCGGACGAGACCCTGGTGCTGATCAACGGCAAGCGCCAGCACACGACGGCCATTGTCAATATCAACGGCACGCTCGGCCGTGGCTCCTCTCCGGTCGACCTCAACGCCATACCGATCAACGCCATATCGCGCATCGAAGTTCTTCGGGATGGTGCCGCTGCGCAATATGGTTCCGATGCCATCGCGGGCGTCATCAACATCATCCTGAAGGGTGGCAACCACGGCGGATCGGTCAGCGCGGGCATCGGCCAATACAGTACGCATAACAGCGCCAACGGCCGCACCGTGACTGGGGGCGCTGACGGTGGCATCCCCCTCGGCCAGAAGGGCTGGATTTACCTGAGTGCCGACTACATGCACCAGGATCCAACCAACCTCGCCGGCCCGGACAAGCGCTTCCCCGCCGATCCCACCTACGACACGGTGACGTTCCACTACGGCCTGCCCCTGCTGAAGCAGAAGAACGCGGCAGTGAACATGCAGTACGACCTGACGCCGCATGTGCAGTTCTACGCATTCAGCGTCTTCAACAAGCGCAACGTCAGCGCGGGCGGTTTCTTCCGTTCGCTCTCCACTTACGACACCAAGAGTCCGGCGGCGGTCGCCGTTTACCCGGCGGGTTACCTGCCGATGGAGAACAGTGCGATTCTGGATACATCGCTTGTCGCGGGAATCCGCGGCACGGTGCTGGATGGCTGGCACTACGACCTCAGCTACAACACCGGCGGCAACCACTGGAAGCTCGACACCAGCAATACGTTCAACTATTCGCTGGGTACGGCCTCGCCCACGGCCTTCTACATCGGCACGCTGCTCGATCGCGAGGACGTGCTGAATGCGGATTTCAGCAAGGACATGGACGTGAGCTGGCTGCGCAACCCGCTGACCGTGGCCTGGGGACTGGAACACCGCAAGGACAGCTTCACCATCAAGCAGGGCGATCCCGCGTCGTACGCATGTGACCTGTCAATCAGCACGAACTGCTTCGCACAGGTGTTCCCCGGCTACCAGCCCATCGACGCAGGCACCCATAGTCGCCATGACAATGCCGCTTACCTGGATTTGGAAACGGACTTCAGCGACAAGCTCTCCGGCGGCTTCGCGGTTCGGCACGAGAACTACAGCGACTTCGGCGGCACGACGTCCTGGAAGCTGTCGGGCCGCTATGGAATCAACGACACCATCGCCTTGCGCGCCACGGCATCCACGGGCTTCCGTGCGCCCTCGATGCAACAGGAATGGTTCTCGAATACCTCGATCCTATTCGTCTCGCCGCCAGGCGGCGGGCCGCTCGCGCCCGTCACGGTCCGCACGCTGCCCGTGAGCAATCCCGCTGCTGTGGCGCTCGGTGCGCAGCCGCTCAAGCCGGAGAAATCGCATAACTACAGCTTCGGCGTGGTCCTGACACCGTCCAACGGCCTCTACGCCACGATCGATTTCTACCAGATCACCATCGACAACCGCGTCATCCTCAGCGGCCAACTCCAGGGTCAGGCCGTCGCCAACTATCTGGCATCGGTGGGGATCAATGGCGTAGGCGGCGGTTCGTTCTTCACCAACGCCGTGAATACGCGCACGCGTGGCGTCGACGTGGTCGGAACGTATCCCGTCCAATTGAGCAACAGCAGCACGCTCAAGTTCACGGGAGGATTCAACTACAACAAGACCACGATCCTCTCCATCGCACCGAACCCGCCGCAACTTGGTCTGGCTGGCCTCGTTCTGCCGGTGATTGATCGCGTGAACCAGGGGCGCATTACCGTAGGCACCCCCAAGGACAAGGCGTTCCTTGCGGCAGACTGGAGCACGGGTAATTGGCGCGTGCACGGCCAATTGACCCGCTACGGATCATGGACGATTTACGGCGGCACGCCCACCAGCGACCAGACGTTCGGTGCCAAAGTGCTCCTCGATGCATCGGTCAGCTACCTCTGGAATAACTGGAACTTCACCGTGGGCGGCAACAACATTACCAACGAGTATCCGGACGCCAACAACAGTTTCAACAACTTCCTCGGCATCCTGCCCTATCCGAATTCGTCGCCATTTGGGTTCAGCGGTTCGTACTACTACGCATCGGCAACGTTGCATTGGTAGCCAAACCGGAGGTCATGCTCGGATGCAGCGGCCGGGGAAGTCCCGGCCGCCGCCTCGCTGGATGAAGTCCAATGGCCCGGACCGTGAAATGCCGGGCCAGCGCCGACTCAGGCCACTGCCTGCACACGCGCGGTGAACGACATTTCCCCGCCCACAACGTCGGCGACCACCGTGTCGCCCGGCTGGAAGCGGCCCTCGAGGATCTGGCGGGCGAGTGGATTTTCCAGTTGTTGCTGCACGGCGCGCTTGAGGGGACGTGCTCCGAATACCGGGTCGAAGCCGACATTGCCCAGCATGTCCAGTGCCTTGTCGCTGATCTCCAGCTTGAGTTGCCGCTCGGCCAAGCGCTGCTCCAGATAGTTGATCTGGATACGGGCGATCCGACGAATCTGCGCCTTCTCAAGAGGCCTGAACACCACGATCTCGTCGAGGCGATTGATGAACTCGGGCCGGAAATGCGCCTGAACGACGCCCATCACGGCTGCCTTCATTTCCGTGTACGCCGCATTGCTGTCCGCTCCGCGACCGGCAATTTCCTGGATCAACTGCGACCCCAGATTGGACGTCATGACGATAATCGTATTGCGGAAATCCACCGTGCGGCCCTGCCCGTCGGTGAGCCGCCCATCGTCAAGCACCTGCAACAGGATGTTGAAGACGTCGGGATGCGCTTTTTCGACCTCGTCGAGCAAAAGGACGCTGTAGGGCCTGCGCCGCACCGCCTCGGTGAGGTAGCCACCCTCCTCATAGCCGACATACCCGGGAGGCGCGCCAATGAGACGCGCCACGGAGTGCTTCTCCATGAACTCGCTCATGTCGATCCGGACCATGGCATCCTCGGTGTCGAACAGAAAGCCAGCCAGCGCCTTGCAAAGCTCGGTCTTCCCCACGCCCGTGGGACCGAGGAAGAGGAATGAGCCACTCGGCCGATGGGGGTCGGACAAGCCGGCACGGGCCCGCCGGATGGCATCGCTGACGGCGCGAACGGCCTCGTCCTGGCCAACGACACGCTGATGGATCGCGTCTTCCATGTGCAAGAGCTTCTCGCGCTCGCCTTCCAGCATCTTGCTCACCGGGATCCCGGTCCAACGGCTGACGACTTCGGCAATTTCCTCCGCGGTGACCTTGTCCCGCAGCAACGTCAGGCCATGATGCTCCGCTTCCTGCGCACTGGCCAACTGACGCTCCAGCTCGGGAATGCGTCCATACTGGATCTCGCTCATCCGGCCATAGTCCTGCCGCCGCTGTGCGGATTCCAGTTCGAGACGTGCCTGCTCCAACTGCTCCTTGATGCGCGTCGCACCATGCAGCGTGGCCTTTTCAGATCTCCAGACCTCGTCAAGATCGTTGAATTCACGCTCGAGCTTGGTGATTTCCGTCTCGAGGTCAGCCAAACGCTTCTTGGACTCGGGATCCTTTTCCTTCTTCAGCGCCTCGCGCTGGATTTTCAGCTGAATCAATCGCCGCTCAAGGCGGTCCAACGCATCCGGTTTGGAATCGATTTCCATGCGCAGCCGGCTTGCGGCCTCGTCCATCAGGTCAATGGCCTTGTCCGGCAATTGCCGGTCGCTGATATAGCGATTGGAGAGCGTCACCGCAGCGACAATTGCCGGATCGGTGATTTCGACGCCGTGGTGCACGGCGTAACGTTCCTTCAGCCCGCGCAGGATGGCGATCGTGTCTTCCACCGTCGGCTCGCCGACCAGCACCTTCTGGAATCGCCTCTCGAGCGCGGCGTCTTTTTCGATGTACTTGCGGTACTCGTCCAGCGTCGTCGCCCCGATCGCATGCAACTCGCCGCGCGCGAGCGCCGGCTTGAGCATATTGCCAGCGTCGATGGCGCCCTCGGCCTTGCCCGCGCCCACCATGGTGTGGATCTCGTCGATGAAGAGGATGACCCGTCCCTCTTCCTTGGTCAGCTCGTTCAGGACTGCCTTGAGCCGCTCCTCGAATTCGCCGCGGTACTTCGCCCCGGCCAGGAGCGCACCCATGTCCAGCGCGAGCACCCGCTTGTCCCTCAATCCCTCCGGGACTTCGCCGTTGACGATGCGCTGCGCGAGCCCCTCGACCAGTGCCGTCTTGCCTACGCCAGGCTCGCCGATCAGAACGGGGTTGTTCTTGGTGCGTCGCTGCAATACCTGCACCACGCGACGAATCTCCTCGTCACGGCCAATGACCGGATCAAGTTTGCCGCTCTCGGCACGGGCCGTGAGATCGACGGTGTATTTGCCGAGTGCCTGCCTTTGGTCCTCGGCATTTTCGCTTTGAACCTTTTCACCGCCACGCATGGCCTCGATGGCACCCTCCAGGGAAGCCTTGGCCGCACCCGCTGCCTTCAGCGCCTGACCGAGTTCCCCGCGATCGTCCAGCGCGGCGAGAACGAACAGCTCGCTGGCAATGAAGGCATCGCCGCGCTGCTGGGCGAGCTTGTCGGTGACGTTCAACAGCCGCGCCAAGTCATTCCCGGCGTTGACGGCGCCCTCCTGTCCACTGACCTTGGGCATCCGGTCGAGGATTTCATTGACACGTTGCCGCAGGACGGGGACGTTGACCCCGGCGTGGATGAGCAACGGCGCAGTTCCGCCACCTTGCTGGGCGAGCAGCGCAGCCATCAGGTGCACCGGTTCGATCACGTTATGGTCGCGCCCTACCGCCAGGGACTGCGCGTCAGCCAACGCCTGCTGGAAGCGCGACGTAAGTTTGTCCATTCGCATCGTCTGAACCCGCGGAATCGATGGCGGCCGCGCCGCCGGTCCCCCTGATCTGCGGCTAAAGCCGACGGAATCAAGCGGCGATGCCGGCTGCGATCAATAGGCGAGCACGGCCTGCCCCCACCGCACCAAGGCCCAGAGGAAGAATGCCAAGGCCAGGGCCAGCAGAATGGCGCCGCCAATACCGACGAAACGGAGGCCCGGGTCGCGGTTCAGCCGCTTGTAGCCCGTCACCATCGCGGCGATGAGGTGTTCCTCCCGTCGCACCAGCGCGTGCAGCAACACCGCCGCCACGTGCAGGGTGATGAATCCCAGCAGCAATTTCTGGTTGATTTCGTGGAGGTGGGTCATGAGCCGGACTGTGGAACCCGACACCCGCCCGACAAGCGGACCAAACGTGTCGATCGCGTCCGATGCAAACATTCCACTGATGCACTGCACGAATAGCAAGGCAAGCAGCACGAGCACGGACAAGGCTCCCAGCGGGTTATGGCTGACTGGATGGCCAAAGCGATGCCAAAGCGTGCCGCGCATGTAAGCCGCAATGGTGCGCGGACCTCTCAGGAAGTGGCTGAACCGGCTGGATTCCGAGCCCACGATGCCCCAGAGGACACGCACGCACACCAGCACCAAGGTGGCGTAGCCGAACCTGAAGTGCCAGCGCATCGATAGCCAACCCCATTCAGCGGTCCCGAATTGCAGGATCACGAGCACGACCAATGACCAATGGATGAGGCGCGTGGTCAGGTCCCAAGCGCGATAGCGATCCAAGGTGGTGTGATCGGGTGCGCTCATTGCGGCGTTCAGGTGGCTGGAACCTTCGCAGTCTATCCGAGACTCACGCCCGCTCCCCGCCAACTCGTTCCCGGACGGCGTTCCGGCAATCCACGGCAGGGAGCCGGGTTGCGCGGCCCGCACCCGGCATCGTCGATGCCGGGTCGTCGGGACGTTCGCGAGTGACCTTGCGACTGACTCGGAATGAGCGCGCCCGCGCAGCCCGCGGGCGCGCGCTGGTGCGCGTGCCTGCCGGGTACTCGATTCCACGCAGGAGGACGACACGAGCCAACGTCGCACGATGTCTTGTGGACGAGGCCAATCCATCGCCCAGCTGCCGCGCTGCATCCGATGCCGCGTTCAGGGGCACCGGACAGCCTCCTCGCCCCCCACGCCGGCGGGGGACCCCACGTTCGACGTTCATTCAACGCCCAGGCCCGCAATGCCGTCGTCGACGGACGATGGTACGCCAGACCAGCGCGCAAAGGCCTGACCACGCTCGGCATAGTCGCGGAACTGGTCGAAGCTTGGCGCACCCGGCGAAAGCAGCACGATGCCTCCGGAAGGGGTATGCGCCTTCGCCCAGTCGACCGCCGCGCGGAGATCCGGCACCTGCCGCGGAACCGACCCACGCGCCTCCAGGACCGATGCGACACGCTCCGCGCAGGCGCCCTGCAGGACCACGGCGTGCGACGGGTGGGCCGCCAGCCATTGGGCGAATCCCGACCAGTCCAGGCCGCGATCGTAACCACCAAGGATCAACGTGACCGGCTTGCCGGCGACACTTTCCAGCGCCACCCTTGAAGCAGCGGGCGTGGTACTGATGGAATCGTCGATCCACGTGATGCCATCGCGCGTGCCGAGGACCTGCAGCCGATGTGGCAATCCACGGAAGGAGGCGACCGAAGGCAAGGCCGCCCAAGCGTCGCCGCCTAGCAACTCCAGCGCGGCAAGCGCGGCACAAAGATTTCGCAGGTTGTGCGCGCCCGGCAATGGCAATGCCGCCCCGTGAAGCGCCTCGCGCCGACCATGGTGCAGAGTCGTCCCCCGCAGGTGCCAGCCATCCGGTGATGGGAACCCATGCACCTGTGGGTGACCCCGCAGCGCGCTTGCGAGGATCGGATCGTCCACATCCCCCAGCACGGCCCGGGCGACGCTCGCCAGCCGCAGCTTGTCCGCATGGTAGCGAGCAAGCGAACCATGCCAGTCGAGATGTTCCTCGTACAAGTTGGTGAAGACGGCCAGGTCCACGGGTCCCGCTTCGCCGGTCTGGAAACTGGACAATTCCACCACCCAAAGCTCTGCGCGGGCATCAAGCAGTTCGAGCAATGGCAAGCCGATATTGCCGGCCAGCGCCGTACGCCATCCAAGCCCACGCGCCAGATGGGCCAGCAGCGCACTCGTGGTGCTTTTGCCCTTGGTCCCGGTGACCGCGACCACGCGAGCGTCCGGCCGCTCGCCGAACCACAACGCGGTACCCGATGTGAAGCATGTCCCGCGGGCCTTGGCCTCGGCGATCTCCGGCCGGTAGGCGCTGATGCCTGGCGACTTGATCACCCAATCGACACGTGCCAGCGCGCCCGCATCCGGCTTGCCAGCGTCAATGCGCGCCCCCGGGAATTCTTCCCGTGCACGCGGGGCCTCACTGGCATCGCACCACAGGATCACCGGTTGCCGTGGCAAGCGCTGCGCCAGCACGCGAAGCGCGGCGCGACCCTCGCGCCCATAACCCCACACCGCCACGCGGCGCCCGGCCAGGTCCTCGAAGCGCGGTAGCGTGCTCACGTCAGCCAGCGCAACGCGCCTGCCAGCCGTTCCGGCACGCCATGTTCACCCTGGGGCTCAAGCCAAGGGCCGATGCCCAGCGAAGCCGCATCCAGTTGCGGCAGGATCTCGCTCCGGAACCGAGCGACCAGGGCGTCCTCGCGCCATTCGGGCCGGTCGGCCAGCTCTGCCATGGCGGCACGCGCCTCGGCTCCCTCGCCTACACACTCGAAGGGCTTGTGGCCACGATATTCCAGCAGCGCATCGAAGCCAGGCGCAAGAGCCTCGTCATCGAGCAGATTGCGACCGAAAATCGATAGTAATCTGGGTTTGGGTAGGAACGGCGCCAGCGCGAGGAAGACAAAATGGCACTTGGGACACTGTCCGCACCAGCGATCCACAGGCCTGGATCCGAGGATCCTGAAGTTGCGGTTGCAACTCGAAAATACATCGAAGTATTGCGGCAACCGCGCGAACGCCCGGGTCACCGCAAGCTCACTCCAGCAGCGCAACAACGAAAAATACCGAAGATCCTTGGCAATCGACTCTCGCACGACCGCGGCGAAGTCGCGCTCAAAGCCCGCCCCCTTGCTCCACTGATGGTTCACTAGCTGCCCGTCATACTCGAGTGTCGCGCTCGACGCCGAACGCTCGTTGGCAAAGGCAATGCTGTCGTAACCGTAGAGAAGGGATGCGCAGACCAGGATCGCGGAATTGATGGCCGTCACCGGCACGTGGCCGTTCCATGCGCCCATCCGGTTGTATGCGAACAGTTCCGGAGCGAGCGTTCGGCGAATGTTGAGCGTCGGCAGGCCCGTCCGGGCCGCGCAAGTGGCGATGAGTGGCGAATCGCCAATCCAGGTCGCGGTTGCCTCCGCGCCTACGCTCCGCAGGGCCTCCACAGCGACGAGCGAATCCTTGCCGCCCCCGATGGGGACCAGCGTTCGCGCCGAAAGTCCCACCTCGGGAACAGCCATCGCCATCCCCGACGGCGCACTCACCGACCATTCGGCGCGCAGATCCAAGTTGTTGCGGTAGGCAAACTCGGCTAGCCCGTGGCGATAGACGGACTGGATGAGCGCAAGCACGCCCGGTTCGGGCCTTGCGTTCTCGATGGCCAATCGCCCGACCGCACCGGCCTTGTAATAGCTCACGCCAGCAATCCAGTGCAGAAGCTGAATCGCTCGATCAAAGGCGGCCTTGGCCGATCCCTGAAGCCGAGGCGCATCCGGAAAGACAACGCACTCGACCATCTCGGGGCCATCATCGAAGGCATACCGCAGCCGGGCCTCACCTGCCTCGTAGCCGCATCCGATGAATCGGAAGGTCCTTGCGCGCCGCGGATCGGGTAACGATGCCGAATTCATTCCAGGATTTCCTGCGCCGGCAGCCCGCGCCGGTTGTACTCGGACGCCATGACCGCGCCATAGGCGCCTGCATGTTCGATCAGGATCACGTCGCCCTCCTCACCCGCAGGCATGCGGCGATCCGTGCCCAAAACGTCGCCGCTTTCGCATATCGGACCCACCACCTGATAAAGCGAGTCGGCAGCGGCATCGATGCGGCTGAGATTGACCATCCGATGATGGGCGCCGTAGAGGGCGGGTCGCAACAAGCTGTGCATTCCCGCATCGATTCCCAGGTAGTGGTATGCATCCTTGTCCTTGACCTGGGTCACACGAGCCAGCAACACGCCGGCCTCGGCCACCAGATAGCGTCCAGGCTCCATCCAGAGCTCGAACTGCGGATAGGCTCGCTTGACATCCCACAGGGCCGCGTCGAGCGCGGCCAGGTCCAAGGGCCACTCGCCCTCGCGCTGCGGCAAGCCAAGCCCGCCGCCCACATCCAGCGCGCGCAACGTGCCGACGTGCTCGGCCAAGCTGGCGAGTTGGACGTAAACGCCTGCCCAATGCGCTGCGTCAAGGACCCCTGATCCCAGATGCGCGTGCAACAGGGTGATGCGCGCCCCGATCCGTCGTGCTCCGGCGAGAAATGCCGGCAGGTCAGCCAACGGCAGTCCGAACTTGCTGCCGGATCCGCCCGTACGGACTTTTTCGTGATGGCCCACGCCCACGCCCAGATCCACTCGCAGCCCAATCTCGCGGCCCGCGAGCAGATCACCCCACTTTTGCAGAGGAAAAAGCGAGTCCACGCAGACGAGTGCACCGGCGTCGAAGGCAGCGGCGTAATCGTCGCGGGGCGCGAAGTTCGGCGTGAACAGTCTCGGTGTCTCTGGCGCAACCGCACTCGCCTCCGCCAACTCGCCCGGCGAGACGCACTCCAGTCCGAAACCGGCCCTCGCCAACTCGCGCAATACCGCCGAATGCGAGTTCGCCTTGAGTGCGTAGTACCAGCGATCCACCGCGCTCATTCCGCGCAATGCGCTGGCACGTTCGCGAATGGTCGGCAAGTGGTAGACGTACTTTGGCGTGCCCTGTTCGGCGGATCGCAACAGCGATACCCGTTGCGCACGCCACCAGGGTGATCCCGTATCCGCCATCGGGGCCGCATAGAGCGCCCGCCAGCTTGGCCCGAAGATCGAACCGTCATCGGCTCGCAGCGCGCCAGACTGAAGCAACAGGTCATGCATGCGCCCCAGCAGTGCATCTGCAGCCGACTCATCGGTGACGAAAGTCAGATTGAGATTGTTGGACGACTGCGAAATGAGGTGAACGCGCTGTCCACCCAACTCCGCCAGCAGCGCCTGCAGCCGATGGAGCATGCCGCGCATCCCCCGTCCGACCAGTGTGATTGCGGCACAGGGGGCGATGACCTTGACCCTGCATACCTGCGCAAGATCCGCGGCGAGGGTCGCCAATGCGTCGGAATCGAGGAGGTTTTCGCTCGAATCCAGGGAGACGGTGACGTTGGTCTCGGCCGATCCAATGAGATCCACGGAAAGACCATGGCGTTTGAACTGGGCGAAGACGTCCGCCAAAAATCCCACCTGCTGCCACATGCCGATCGATTCCATCGACACGAGCGTTATCCCTTTGCGCATGCTCAATGCCTTGATGCTCGGACTCGCTTCGACCGCCTCGGCGCCTATTTCGGTACCCGCCAATTGCGGGCGCTCCGTATCCTTGATCCACAACGGAACGCGTGGCCCGCGCAATGGCGCCAAACAGCGAGCATGGAGAACCTTGGCGCCGGTCGTTGCAATTTCCTGGGCCTCTTCATAGTCAAGCCGGCGCAGCAGGCGGGCGTCCGGCACCAGACGCGGATTGGCGCTGAACATGCCGGCGACGTCGGTCCAGATTTCCACCCTCGCCGCGCGAAGTAGCGCGCCGAAGTGGGCTGCGGACGTATCGGATCCACCGCGACCCAGCAGCACGGTGCCGCCATGCACATCGCGCGCGATGAACCCTTGCGTGATCAGGATCTCGCCGAGGCCCGCAAGCTCCACGGCAGCGCGCGGATCAGGCTGTGTCTCGAGCAACGCTGAGAACCGCTGCATCCGCTCGCTCTGGTTCGGCTGGTCGGACGCACGCAGAACCGATCTCGCATCCAGCCAGGCGGCATGCAGCCAGTCCGCGCCCATGGCGCTCGAAAGCAGCTCGCCGTGGGCCATCACGCTCGCCTGCCACGGGATCAGGTCCGCCGGTGCTGTCTCCATCTGCACGATATGGCGGAGTGCATCCATGTGGGTTCGCCATTGCGCCGACTGCGGCAACTCGAGGCAATGCGCCAGTTCAACGTGACGGGCCTCGATCTGCTCGGCGATGACCAGCCGCGCACCGACGTCGTCCTCCTGACTGGCAGCCTTGAGCAGGTCGGTGATCCCGGACAACGCCGAGACCACCACGAGGACGCGCGCCCCCTCGGCCCGACGCCCATGCGCAAGCGCGCGGATCGTGGCCCACCGCGCTGCCGTGGAAACGCTGGTGCCTCCAAACTTCAGGACGATCCAGGGCGCGGTGGCAGGCAATGGCGAGTCGGTGGACACGATGGAGCACAAGGCGGGTTGGCCCATCAGTGTTGCTGCTGCCGGCTCGCTTGGCAATCGCTCCCGGATCCCCGCTTGGCAAGCGCCATGGTTGCCCGGACGATGGTTCGCACCGCCTGATGGACGCGACATGGCGAAACGCGCCACTTGCGACTTTCATCCGCAATCCACCTCGCGCGGCGCAGGGCAGCCTAATCACCGTGGCACCGGACCCGCGGCAAGCCGCCTTTGGACCCGCATCGCAACGAAGGGGTGGTACACGCCGCTCGGATTGGCGATGCCCGTATGGCCCTTGCCGCCGCCCCCACGTGACCGTGGAGCATCAAACCCTTCGACCCCAAAGATCATGGGTGTCTGCATCCTCGACCAAAATCTCCACGAATTGCCCGGGACGAATGCCGCTTTCCGCTGGAAACCGCACGAGACCATCGATTTCCGGCGCATCGGCGCTGGAACGGCCATGGGCGATACCATCCTTGATTTCGTCCACGAGTATCCGTAGCTGTTGTCCGAGCCTGCGCTTGAGCCGCGTAGCGCTGATCTCCGCCTGGACTTCCATGAACCGCTCGAGGCGGTCTAGTTTCGCCTCGTCCGGGACGGGATCAGGGAGATCGTTGGCGGCCGCGCCAGCTACAGCCGAATAGGCAAACGCGCCGACCCGATCAAGCTGGGCTGCGCGCAGGAAATCCAGGAGCATCTCGAACTCAGCTTCGGTTTCGCCGGGAAAACCGACGATGAACGTGCTGCGCAGCGTCAGCTCGGGAACGGCCCGGCGCCATGCCTGGATGCGCTCCAAGGTCCTGTCGATATTGCCCGGCCGTTTCATGAGCTTGAGGATTCTCGGGCTGGCATGCTGGAAGGGTATGTCGAGGTAAGGCAGCAACTTGCCAGCCGCCATCAGGGGCATGAGCTCGTCGACGTGCGGATACGGGTACACATAGTGGAGTCGCACCCAGACGTTCAGGTCGGCGAGTCCCTCGCATAGCCCCGTCATTCGCGTCTGCCAGCTTTGTCCGCGCCATTGCCGCGAGGCATATCGGAGGTCGGAGCCATAGGCACTGGTATCCTGGCTGATGACCAACAACTCGCGAACGCCGCCCGCGACCAGCTTCTCGGCTTCACGCAGTACCTCGTCAACCGGCCGGCTGGCCAGCTGGCCACGCATGGAAGGGATGATGCAAAAGCTGCAGCGGTGGTTGCAGCCCTCCGCGATCTTCAGATACGCATAGTGCTTTGGCGTCAGTTTGACGCCCGCCGCCGGCACTAGATCCATGAGCGGATCATGCTTCGGGGGCAGCACCGCGTGCACGGCATCCATGACGCCGGCATAGTCTTGGGGACCGCTGATCGACAGCACTTCTGGATAGGCCTCGCGAATCAGGTCAGCGCGCTTGCCAAGGCAACCCGTGACAATGACCTTGCCGTTCTCGTGCAGCGCCTCGCCGATCGCGTCGAGTGACTCCTGGACCGCCGATTCGATGAACCCGCAGGTGTTGACGACCACCGCATCGGCTTTCTGGTACGTGGGTGCGATGCAGTAGCCCTCGACTTTCAGTTGGGTAAGGATGCGTTCGGAATCGACGAGCGCCTTGGGGCAGCCGAGGCTGACGAAACCGACGGTGGGCGCGACTTTGGACATGGCGTGGCAACCTTCGAAAGCGCAATTGTAGGGGCGGCTGGCGACGAGCACAGTGTCTCCGCCGTTGACAGCCGCGGTGTCCGCCCTACGCTTGCCAGTTCCCGACCAACTGGAGGCCGCACATGGGTGAATTCATCACGATCGGAACTGCCGGCACGCAATGCATCGGTGCGTATCTGGCCAAACCTGCAGGCAAGCCCAAGGGCGGGATCGTCGTCGTCCAGGAGATCTTCGGGGTCAATGCCCACATCCGTCGCGTCACCGACGGGTATGCCGAGGCGGGATACACGGCCATTGCGCCGGCCGTGTTCGACCACCTGGAAGCCGGCGTCGAACTGGCCTATGACGAGGCTGGCATGAAGAAGGGCATCGCCTTGATCGGTGAATTGGGCATGGACAAGGCGCTCGCCGACGTGGCCAGCGCCGCCGAGGCCATCTCGAGCGCCGGCAAGATTGGGGTCGTCGGATTCTGCTGGGGCGGAAGCATTGCCTACCTCGCCGCCATCAAACTGGGCCTGCCGGCGGCGAGCTACTACGGCGGCCGCAACGCAACCCTGGTCGGCACGCGCGCCAAGGCCCCGCTGATTTTCCACTATGGGCTGCGCGACGCCCACATTGGGGTTGAGGATCGCGAGAAGGTTCGCGCAGCAAACCCGGATGCCGAGTTTTACGTATACGACGCTGACCATGGGTTCAATTGCGATGCACGCGCAAGCTACGACCCCGCGGCAGCGACCCTGGCTCGGGAGCGGACCCTCGACTTCTTCGCCAGACAGCTCGCTGGCGCCTGAACTGGACGCAAGCCGACATGGCCGAGCGCTTTCTCATCGATCCTCGACTGGAGGCCGACACCGTGCCGGTCGTCTCACTCCAGCTCTGCGAGGTGAGACTGATGAACGATTCGCGTTTTCCCTGGCTCGTGCTTGTACCGAGGCGCACGGGGTTGGTGGAGCTCTTCGACCTCGATCCGCAGGATCGTCCACAATTGCTCTGCGAACTCGAACAGGCCACCACCGCGCTTGGCGCGGTGGTGGCCTGTCACAAGCTGAACATCGCGATGCTCGGCAACAACGTTCGTCAGTTGCATATCCATGTCGTGGCTCGCAACCCCGGAGACTACGCTTGGCCCGGACCGGTCTGGGGGGCTGGAACGGCGGAATCGTATCCTGGCGATTCGGCGCAGAGGCTCTGCTTGGCATTGCGTGCGCATCTAACGAATGGTTCGGAAGCGTAGTGGCCATGGCGGCGACGCTATACTCGACGGCCCGCCATCACCCGGCAGAACAATGACCCAGGCATTGGCAGAAGAACTCGCCGAGCTATTGAGCCTCGAGCGCCTGGAAGACAATCTCTTTCGCGGCCAGAGCCGCGATATCGGTACCCGCTACGTCTTCGGGGGCCAGGTGCTCGGCCAGGCGCTATCCGCTGCACAGCAGACGGTCGACCCTTCACGGGTCGCGCACTCGCTCCATGGCTATTTCCTGCGCGCGGGGGACATCGAATCGCCGATCATCTACATGGTCGAGCGACTGCGCGACGGGCACAGCTTCTCGTCCCGGCGAGTCCTTGCCATCCAGCATGGGCAACCGATACTCAACGGCTCGATTTCGTTCCAGATCGAAGAGGCTGGCTTTGAACATCAATCGAGCATGCCCGAGGTACCGGGGCCGGATGACCTCGAGCCTCCGCAACCGATTTCCGCGGGAGAGCTGGCGCAACTTCCCGAAAAGACGCAGCGCTGGCTAACCCGACGCGGACCATTCGAATTCCGGCCCGTGTACCCGCGCGACGAGCTGCGACCCAGCAAGCGCCCGCCATTCCAGCAGATTTGGTTCCGACTCAGCGGGCATGTACCCGGCGACGCGCTACTGCAGCGCGCCATGCTGGCCTATGCATCGGATTTTCACCTCATCGGCACTGCAACGCTTCCGCACGGCATTTCCTACCTGAGTCACGACGTTCAGATGGCCAGTCTCGACCATGCGCTCTGGTTCCATCGACCATTCAGGGTCGATGACTGGCTGCTCTACAGCTGCGACAGCCCAAGCGCACAGGGAGCGCGCGGACTTGCGCGTGGCATGATCTTTTCCAGGGACGGGCAGTTGGTCGCCTCAACCGCACAGGAAGGCCTTATTCGCGTTCGCCACGCCCGCTGACATGCGCCAGATCTATACCTCGCCGCGGCTTGAGAACATTGATCGCATGGTTGCGCTGCTGGGCGAGCACGGCATCGAAACGCGCACCACGGATCGGCCGGTCTACATGCGGTCCAGCTATAACCGCCCAAGCTTCCGGGAAACCGATCGGCAAGCGTGGCCCAAGGTCTGGGTCGCAAACGGTGCTGATGTGCCCCGTGCGCGCGAACTCCTGCGCAGCATGGGCATCGACGTTGCGGGTGACCCTACCGTCGTGTCGCAGCTAGTGTTTAGCGATCCAAGCCAGGCGCGGGAACAACGGATGATCGGACGCGTCCGCGCGTTGCTGCTGATTGCGATCTTTGGCTTGATGCTCGTGGTGGTTTTGCGGAGTCTCGGCTGGCTCTAGGTCCGGCAGCCATCGCCAGGGCCCGGACTTCGTCGGGCTCGAGTTCACGCCATTCACCGCGAGCCAGCGACCCTAGCACCAAGGGTCCTATCGCGATGCGCATGAGACGAAGCACCTCGAAACCAAGCGCCGCAAGCAACCGGCGCAAATGACGGTTCCGGCCTTCGACCAGCACGCATTCCAGCCAGGCGGTACGACCACCGGACTGCAGCAGCGACACCGATGCGACGGCAAGGTGCTCGCCACGATCGACCACGCCGCCGCGCATGCGCGCCAGGACGGAATCGTCGGGGACGCCACGGACCTGCACGCGATAGATCTTCCGGACATGCCTTTCCGGGTCGGTGATCCCCGCCGCCCAGGCACTGTCATTGGAAAGCAACAACAGCCCCTCGCTCGCCTTGTCCAACCGGCCGACTGGCGCCACCCAGGGCAGCCCGGCATCCTGAAGCAGTGCGTATACGCTCGCTGCGCCGCGCTCCTGCCTCGTACTCGTGACCAGTCCGCGAGGTTTATGGAGCGCAAGGTAAAGCCTTGCAGGCGCAGACGGCACGGTTACACCATCGATCTCGAGGCGCGTACGGGCGTCGCAGGGCCGGCTTATGTCCCGCACGATCGAGCCATCGACCCGCACGCGACCATCGCGCACCGCGATTTCCGCCTGGCTTCGTGAGCAGGCGCCGCGGCGCGAAAGCTCACGCGCGAGTCCATGTCGAACCATGGGCGAGTCAAACCGCCGATCACCGCGCCGGGGGCTACCCGGAGTCGCCGTGGCAAAGGGATTGCGCATGAGGAAAGCCTAGCATCAGAACCGCGATCCCCTCACGGGCGGATTTTGTGGCGCATCGATGCAAAAGGAAAGCCCGGCTTGCGCCGGGCTTTCGAGACTTCCGTGGGGAACCGGATTACTGCTGCATTTGATTCGGATTTTCAACCTTGAATTCCACACGACGGTTGCGCGAGCGACCCTCGGCCGTCTTGTTGCTGGCGACCGGATCGTCCTCTCCGAAACCCTTGGCACCCACAATCTGCGAGGCAGCCACGCCATGTGCCAGCAGATAGGACTTGACGAACTCTGCTCGCCGGTCCGACAGCTTCAGGTTATAGGCCTGTGAGCCGACCGAATCGGTGTACCCGTCAATTTGCACCTGCATATCCGGGTAGCGCTTCAGCGTGTCCGCAGCCTGATCCAGGATAGCCACGGAATCCGATGCCGGCTTCTTGAGGATCCCAGCGACGTTCGTCTGCCCTGGCCGCGGACGGTCAAACTGGAAGTTCACGCCACGCAGTTCGATCACCACCTGGTGCGCGGCCGGCTGAGGCGGCGGGGGCGGCGGCGGCGGCGGGGGCGGCGGCGGCGGCGGCGGCGGGAGCAAATAGCCGCGGCGGCAATCCTTTCCGATCCCTGAAACCGGGCATCCCGGCAGGTCGTGGGCGTGGCGCGCCGGCTCAGGA
>JAJYPJ010000122.1 GCA_021795435.1 Pseudomonadota bacterium | reverse complement strand
TTTGTCGGGCCTGGGTCTTGCCCACGCCCAGAGTTTCTCCACGCTGGAGGAACGCATGTCGGCTGCCGAATTCAAGCAGGCCGGCCTGGACAAGCTCTCACCGGCTCAACTCCACTATCTCGACCAATGGCTGCGCGGCCACGTCGTCATGGGAACCGCGCCCGCCAACGCGGTGCCCCCCCGGGTCGTCGGGCCTGCCAACCAGTTCGGATACCGCGCACCTGCGGACCAACCGCGCACGACCGTGAAGTCGACGTTGGTTGGCCACTTCAGGGGCTGGGACAGCCACACGCGGCTTCCCCTGGAAAACGGGCAGTTGTGGGCCGTTTCGGAGTCCAGCAGTTGGAGTTGCCAGCCGACGGACAACCCGAAGGTCACCATCAAGCCGATGCTCCTCGGCAGCTGGCTCGCCTACATCGAGGGCTGTAGTAACTCCGTCAGTGTCGAACGGGTGCGTTGAGCCGAACTACGTCGAACTAGAGGCATTCTCCGCCGCGGCAAGGGCGCGCTGCAGGCGCTTGACGGAAACAGGCTGCGCTGTCCCCAGATCCTGAGCGAACAGCGACACGCGCCACTCCTCGACCAACCAGCGTAGCGTCCACCACGCGGCGTCATCGCGACCTTGGGATCGCAAGGCCAATAATCGACGCCAATAGGGCAAGACCTCAAGAAGCCGACGCTGGTCGCGCGCCGCATCCTGGCGCAAGCGCTCGGCGCGCAAGCGCATGCCCTTCAAGTAGCGAGGATAGTGCGCCAGTTCCCCAATTACGCGATCGGCAGTGAACCCGGGCGCAAGCAGCAGATCCAGTTGCTCTTGCAGGTCGGCGTAACTGGCGCGCCCGTAGCCCAGGAGCGGCGGATCCAGCCATGGCGCCAGCTCGCTGCGCGCAGCAACGATGAGTTCGACTTTATGGAAGCGTTCCATGGCGAGCGCGAAGAGAGTAGATGCCATCTTCTCGCGCAGGCGATGAAAGGCCGCCCTTGATCGGATGGCGGCGGCGTCGATTCCCGCAAGCTGCGTCCTCAAAGCACCCTCGACAATGTCCATGCGCAACTGCTGCAAGTCACCCAAGGCAGTCCAGCGCAGCGCCTCGGACTGTTGCAGCGGCAGTCGTCGGGCTGCACGCTTGCACTCACCGGCCAGCGCAAGCCTCAACAGTCGCGCGACACCCTTCGCATGTGCATCGTGCGCATCGTCGGCGCGCTCGAACACGCTCAATGACACGCTCTGCCCCTGATCGTGCAGCGCCGGATAGGCTGCCAGCCCTCCCGCACCGGGCACGCTCATCGGGATTTCATCGAAGTCAAATTCCTGCACGTGATCACGCTGAATGCCTGTCGCACTGCGCGCCGAAAAGGCTTCGCGAGCCGCTTCGGCATGCTGGGCGCGCAGCACATCGAGCTCTCTCCCCGCCGCAACCATTGCGCCGTCACCGTCCACCAATTCAATGCGGATGCGCAGATGGGCCGGCAACGTGATGCCCGCAAAGTCCTCGGGCGCGATCCTCACCCCCGTGACGCGAGCGAGATACTGGGCCAGCAATTCCGCCAATGGCCGGTCCTGGGGTGCTTCCGCCTCGCAGAAGGCGCGCGCGAATTCGGGGGCTGGCACGAAATTCCGGCGGAGTTGTCGCGGCAGGGCGCGAATCATCTCAGTCACCTTGTCCTGGAGCAGGCCAGGCACGAGCCACTCCAGTCTTGATCCAGGCAGGGCATTCAGCAATGCCAGCGGCACGCGGATGGTTAGACCATCGTCCTCGCTCCCGGGCGTGTGTCGATACACCAAGGGAAGATCCTGTCCAGCCAGGCTCAGCGAGCTCGGGAAGAGACCCTCCCCGGCGCGTGTCGTCTCGAGCAGATCACCCATCGACCAGAACATCGCCGCACGCTGCGACGCACTCGCTTGGCGATACCAGCGGGCCAGCGCTGCCGTACTGCTCACCTCCAAGGGCAATTTGCCGAGGAAAAAGCCCGCGCGTTTTGCAGACGGCACAATCAGGCCCGAACGGCGCTGCTGGACTTCAACCAGTTCTGCCTGCTCCAGAAGACGACGATTGGCTGCGATGAATTCCAGTGACGCATCGATCTCGCCGGTAGCCAACGCCTGCTCGAGAAAAATTGCATGTGCCTGATCCGGATCATGGCGGTCGAACCGGACCAGTCGACGCTCAGCGAGATTCAGGCCCAAAAGGGCAACCTGCTCGTGCGCGACAACCGCCCCGCGCTCCCGAGACCAATGCGGATCGGACCAGGAGCGCTTGACCAAATGAGCGGCTTGTTGCTCAATCCAGAGGGGCTCGACCCGTGCATTCATCATGCCGTAGACGCGGCCGCTCAGATCAAGCACCTGCGCGGAAAAAAGCCAGCGCGGTGGCGCCTTGACCAAGGCAGATCCGGGAAACAACTGCCATCGCCGACCCCGTGTCCCGATATACCCGCCCTTGTCGTCACGTCGGGCAACCTGCGTCGGCAGACCCGAGAGCAGTGCGCGGTGGATGACTTCGAAGCGCCGGGCATCCGAGACCTCATCCGCTTGCGCCGATTCGGAGGCACTGGTCTGGTCGCGCTTGTCTCCAACCGCCATCAATACGAGCTGACGGTGAATCTCCCGCCATTCCCGCATGCGCATGAAGCTCAGGAAATGCCGATCGCACCAAGCACGAAGGCGTGACT
>JAJYPJ010000121.1 GCA_021795435.1 Pseudomonadota bacterium | reverse complement strand
CAGGAGTCCAACCTCCACCGCCGCCTCAACGCGAACAGCAAGCGCATCGGCAACTAGCACGCACGCATTCGCGACAACGCCCCGAATTCCAGGGGAAGCGACGGCCGACTTGATCGCAAGTCGGCCGTTTTGCCTCCACCACCCGGAGCGGAAACGTCGCGGGACGGTCGTGCACGTTTGAAGTGCGCGTCTGATCAACCAGCCACGAAGCGACGACCAGCGATGCGGCCAGAACGACCACCCCGCCCCCGTCCTCTTGGCGCCCCACACCTCGCATTGATCCGCGGGCGTGCAAAGTCCGTCACAGTTCCAACCCGTTCCTGGAATCCCGCCCCGGAATTTGATCGTGGGCAGGGCTTGCTCTGCCCGGGAAGCGTCGAATGTGGCCCTCATCAGCAAGACCCGGTTGACTGGAGGCCCACCATGGAATTGCTCCGACGCAGGTGTTCAGCACTCGTGGACCACTACCTCGTTGCGATGCTTGCCGCGATTCTTGGGTTTGGCGTACCCGCACTGATGGTCCGGTTCTCCGACAAGCATCTTGCGCTGGCGCTCGGTGGGGTCGCCTTTGCGGCGATGGTTTCGATCACGGCGATCGCTCGGTTGCGCTGGCGGCGCATCACCAGTGCCTGGGCGTGCGATGAGGCTGCCCGCCATCATGCCGCAGCAGCGGAGCCCGCGACGTCGCCGCCAACGAGGACTTAGCGGATTTCGCCTCGGTTTCGCTTCGACGACCTTCCGCATGAGGTGGCCGCTCGTCTCGCCGACTTCCTGCGGACGCGGAAAAGGCCCGGATGCATGAACCAGGCCTTCCGCCGGATGCGCGATTGATGGTGCCGGAAATAGGACACTAACCAACGTTTCACGCGATTGCACAAGGTTTCACGCATCGGCCAAAAATGCTTGATCTAGCTACGTTTCAGCGTTCAGCATATTTCACGGCGTTTCGTTGCATTCCGTGCGCGTTGTGGGTACATTGCGGGTACAGACCCTTTGGGTCCGCCTTCGGGAACCGCCATGCTCACGCTGCCGAAGATCAAGAACGCCAAGCCAACAGGACGGCCCTACAAGCTCGCGGACGGACAGGGCTTAACCCTGCTGGTCAAACCAGACGGCGCGAAGTCCTGGCGCTTCCGTTACCGCTACGGCGGCAAGGAGAACATGCTGGGCTTCGGCAGCTGGCCCGAGGTCAGCATCGCCGAGGCCCGTGAACAGAGGGACGCCGCACGCGCCCAGCTCCGCAGTGGCGTCGACCCCGCCGGCGCCCGCAGGGAGACACGCGTCGCCCGGGAGCTGGCCAGCGCGAACACCTTCGAGGCGGTCGCCGACGACTGGATCGAGACGAACCGGGCGAAGTGGAGCGAGGGCCAGGTCGAGCGCATCCGCAGCTCACTGAAGCGGGACGTCTTCCCGGCGCTGGCCAAGCGCCCGATTGCCGAGATCACCCCCGCCGAGGTGCTGGAGGTCATCCGCAAGGTCGAGAAGCGCGACGCGCTGGAGCAGGCAACCCGTGTCGTCCAGCGCATGACCGCGATCTTCGCCCGCGGCGTGCAGACCCTGCGCTGCCCGACGAACCCGGCCCGCGAGATGCGCGGGGTCGTGAAGAAGTACCGGGTCCAGCACCGCCCGTCGCTGCCAGCCGACAAGCTGCCCGAATTCCTCAAGAAGATGGATGACACGGGCGCCGATGCCGTGACCAAGGCGGCGCTGCAGCTGATCATCTTGACCGGATGCCGCGTCAACGAGGTGTTGCAGGGCAACTGGTCCGAGATCGACCTGGATGCCGCACTGTGGCGCATCCCGGCCGAGCGCATGAAGATGCAGCGGCCGCATGACGTGCCGCTCTCTGAGCAGGCTGTGGAAGCCCTGAAAGCTATCCAGCCGCTGGCTGGCAAGCATGGGTTGATCTTCCCCAGCCCCATGAAGCCGGGTCATCCGATCCACAACAACGCGCTGCTTCTTTACCTGCGCCGCATGGGCTACGAGGCTGGCACCGTGACCGTTCACGGCTTCCGCGCGACCTTCAGCACCTGGGCGAACGAGTCGGGCCACGATCCGGACGTGATCGAGCGCTGCCTGGCGCACCAGGACAAGAACGCAGTACGCAGGGCCTACAACCGCGCGCAGCACCTCGAGGACCGCAGGAAGCTGCTGCAGGACTGGGCCAATTTCATCGACGCTCAGCGCAAAGGCGCCGAGGTCATCCCGATTCGCCGCGCCAAGCGGTGAAAAACGGACGGCCTGGTGTCGTGACCACCTGGCCGCCCTTCCACATCCGTCTGATAGGAGACGAACATGGCAAGCGAAAGTGTAGCAACCCCGAACGCCGGCACCGCGCGGAGCGTCCCCGATGTTGGAGACCTGATCAACACGCTGAGCGCCCTTCGGCGCCCCGGATCGCTGGAACACATCCAGCGCTGCGGGCAGGCCGCATACAACTCCCTGGAGGCGCTCTGGGGCGGCTTCGAGGCCATCGGCGAGCTGATGGAAATCGCCGGAGACAACGAAGATAGTGAGGTGTCGCAAGAGTCGATACTTCGGCTCGGTTCGTTCATGCGGATGCTCGCCAAGCTCGGGGAAGCTCTCACCCTGACGCAGTCCAATGCCGACTTCTGGGAGAAAAACGAGAGCGCGGACGATGCGCACCCGTCGCCGCCGGAGCCTGAGGACTTCGGCCCGCAGCACAAGACGCA
>JAJYPJ010000052.1 GCA_021795435.1 Pseudomonadota bacterium | reverse complement strand
CGCGTCCGACCCATCTGTCTCCGCTGGCGAGGGAGCCTGGGCGACCAGCGCTGCCAGCTCCTCGGCCGATTGGCTCTGGGCCATGGTCCACCAATCAGCGACCTCCTGCAGGGCAGGATCCTGCACGGCCCGCAACAGGAGGAAATCGAATGCGGCACGGAATCGTGGATGGGCGAGCAGGCGATGGACACGACCTCGCGAGCTTCGCACCATGAACCGGGGTTGCAGCGCCCAGATTTCTTCCATCGCGACGCCAAATCGGCGAGGAATCGCCATGCGCTGTGCCTGCGTTGCGACGGCGCTCGGACCCGCGCGATGCCACGCATCCAGGGCATCGGCGCCACTGGCCAGCAACCGCTGCACCTCCCCCTGCACGGAGCTCCAGAGCAGCACGGCGAACGTGAAGGCGGGCGTCACGGGCTTGTCCTGTCGCACGCGCTCGTCGGTCCCGGCCAGCGCGCGCTCCAGCATTCGCCTGAGCGCGCCCCCCTCATCCCGATCCAGCGCCTTGCCCAACGAGGGAAGCAGCCAGGGAAGGAGGCCGTAGCGCTCGAGCTGGCGGAAGCTGCTCAGCCCATGCCCGGCCATGAAAAGCTTGATGGATTCGTCGAACAGTCGCGCCGGGGACACGTCGCCCAGCAGCGGCGCCAGTGCCGCGATGGGTTCGGCCGTGTCGGGTGCGATCGAGAAATCGAGTTTCGCCGAGAGCCGCGCCGCGCGCAGCATGCGCACGGGATCCTCGCGGTATCGCTGCGAAGGATCGCCGATCAGGTGCAACTGCCTTGTCGCCAGGTCTTCCAGCCCGCCGGCATAATCGCGCACGCTGAAGTCGCTGATGTCGTAGTACAGCGCATTGACGCGGAAATCGCGGCGAAGTGCGTCCTCTTCGATGGTGCCCCAGACGTTGTCGCGGAGGATGCGCCCGCCATCGTGCACTTCGCGCTCGCCCTCGCCATCATGTCCGCGGAACGTCGCCACCTCGACGATTTCCCGTCCGAAGACGACATGCGCCAGCCGGAAGCGTCGCCCGATCAGGCGGCAGTTGCGGAACAACTGGCGGACCTGCTCCGGCGTCGCGTCGGTTGCAATGTCGAAGTCCTTCGGGTGCCCGCCCAGGAGCAGGTCACGCACCGCGCCACCCACGAGGAAAGCGGCATACCCCGACTCATGCAGCCGGTAGAGGACTCGGAGCGCACCCGGGCTGATGTTCTTGCGCGAGATGCAGTGGTCGGCGCGCGCGACCGTGCGCGGCGATATCGTGGAGTTGCGTGTTGCCGGATTCAAGCGCGAAGCGTCCTTGACGCCAGCAGATGCGCGTCGCAACACGCGCGAGAAGGCGTTGCCGAAGCCAAACATCCCGTTATACTACCGCCTCTTTGCACGGCCGCGCTCCCATCGTCTAGCGGTCCAGGACGTCGCCCTCTCAAGGCGAAAACACGAGTTCGATTCTCGTTGGGAGCGCCACTTCCCTCTAGCGACCGCGCACGCCATGGCTTTCGTCGTCACTGAAAACTGCATCAAGTGCAAATATACCGACTGCGTCGAAGTCTGCCCGGTCGACTGCTTCCACGAAGGGCCCAACTTCCTGGTCATCGACCCGGACGAGTGCATTGACTGCACGCTGTGCGAGCCCGAATGCCCGGCCAAGGCCATTTATCCGGAAGACGATGTCCCCGCCGGCATGGAAGGGTTCGTCGCGCTCAACGCAGAGCTGGCGAGGCAATGGCCGGTACTGACCGAGCGCAAGGACGCGCCTGAGGATGCGGCGGAGTGGGACGGCAAGGCCGGCAAGCTACCCCTGCTCGAGCGCTAGCCGCCCCGCGGGCCGCAAGGGCCGGAGTCCGGCCATCCGCCACCGCAACGCCACCCCGACGATCCTCCGGGTCAGCGAACGGCAACCCGCCCGCGCGGGGCACGGTCCGCCACGCATGGCCTGCATGCCCCGATGGCATCAGCCCAGGCGCTGCCGCAGGGCCGCCTGCAATTGGCTCACCGCGGCTTCCGGTCCCTGCAACTCCACCCGTGCCTTGTTGCCATCGGCCACGACATGGACCGCGACGGCGGCTCGAACCGTCCGCCGGGTTTCATGAGAGAAGATCCGCGAGAAAAAGCCGCGCGGCTTCTCCACCTCGGTCACGGAAACCTGCACCTCATACGCATGCAGTGCGGGATCCTCGTGGACCAGCGTGCCGATGTCGCCCCGCCTGAGCGCGAGGCCCACCCGCCGATAGACGCTGTCGACCGTGTCGTTGAAAACCAGCAGGCCGCGACCCGTGGCCTGCGCACCGTCGGCCTGCATCGGCCCTGCCTGCACGTTGGGAGGACTGGCCATCGGCGCCGCGGAGCCCGCAGGGGAGGGCAGATCGGGAATGCTCAGCGCGGCCGCGTTGGTCGGCTTTTCGAGATCGGGCGGCACCTGTAGCGACGGCTCCTGCTGCGCCCCCTCCCAGCGAGTATCCCGGGTGTTGCCATGGAACCAACTGCAGCCAGCGCCGGTCGAGGCCAGCACGAGTAAGCCAATCAGCGCGATCTTGTTCTTCATGAAAGGTCCAAATTCAGGCCGTGCCGTTCATGGGGAACAGCGCAGCGAGGGTCGTCTCAAGGCGCTTGCGCGCCTCGCCAGGTGCCAGCTCGGTCAATGGTAGCCGCACAGTGGATCGTGCGATGCCCAGCGCGGCAAGTCCCGCTTTCACCGGAACGGGATTGGGCGCGCAGTCCAGCGCGCCAAGCAGGGGCGCCAGGCGGGCCGCCTGGGTCTCGGCGCCAGCGCGATCGCCCGCGATGCATCGGTCGGCAAGTTGGCGCACCGCGGCCGGAACCAGGTTGTTGACCACCGAGATCACGCCCTGCATGCCGGCCAGCATGGCCGCATGGGCCGTTGCATCATCCCCCGAATACACGGCGAAGCCGGGGCGCGACAACGACGCGGCTGCAGCAAGACGCGGAGCGTCACTACGCGCTTCCTTCAAACCAATGATGCGAACATGCTGCGCCAACCGGGCTGCGGTCTCGGGCTGGAGATCGCATGCGGTCCGACTGGGCACGTTGTAAAGGACGATGGGCAAATCCCCCTGCTCGGCCACTTCCGTGAAGTGGCGCAGCAGTCCTTCCTGCGTCGGACGGACGTAGTAGGGTGTCACCACCAACGCCGCGTCGGCGCCCAGGGCGCGCGCACGCCGCGCCCTGCGTATCGTGGCCGCCGTCGCCGCCTGGCCCGTGCCCGCCAGGACGGGCACCCTGCCCTGCGTGTACCGGACGGCGAAGTCGAGCAGTTGCTCCCACTCCTCCGCCTCCAGCATGTGCGCCTCGCCGGTCGACCCCGCGACGACCAGCCCCTGCGTGCCGCCGGCGAGCTGGTGATCAATCAGGCGCGCGAAGGCTTCGAGATCCAGCGCGCCATCGGCCGCGAACGGCGTGGCTAGCGCGCAGATGCTGCCGGTCAACTGCACGGCGCAATCCATGTCGTCAATGATCCCGTGATGTTACTTGCGGCGCGAGAGCGCGGGCAAGTAAGCTCGCTACCGCATGCACAGCCGCGATGAAGCCCGGGATCCGCAATTGAACACGACCGCGCCGCGCAGCGGCAACGAGCATATTTTGCTGATCCAGACGCTGACGCCGGCCGTGCAATCGCCCCTCCTGCAACTGGCGCGCCGCGTCGCCGATTCCGGCTGTTCGCTGGGCGACGCCCGCGTGAGCACCTTGGGCGCCGACGTTTCGGTCACGCTCATGGCGCAAGGCTCGTGGGACGCCGTCGCCAAGCTGGAAACCGCGCTGGCCCGCCTGGGACGCGACCCCGACCTGCACTTGGTGACCTATCGAAGTGCCCCGCGCCAGCCGCAGCAGCACCTGCTTCCGTATCTCGTGGAAGTCGTGGCGGCCGACCGCCAGGGCGTGCTGGCCGATGTCCTGGAATTCTTCGCCGAGCGACAGATCAGCATCGAGCAGCTTGCATCGCAGCGTTACCGCGCCATGCAGACGGGCGCGGAAATGTTCTCGGCGCAGGTGACGCTGGGCATTCCTGCCGATCTGCACATTGCCGCCTTGCGCGACGAATTTCTCGAACTCTGCGACGGGCTGAATCTCGACGCAGTCATGGAGCCGGTCAAATACTGAGGCGAGCCATCACGTGGGAGGCGTGTCGATGACCCAGTCTGAGACGCTTGCTGTCGGCAGTCCGGCGCCGGATCTCCCGCTGCACCTGTCCAGCGGCGTCGCGGCGCGGTTCTCCGATTACGCGGGGCAATGGCTCGTGCTGTATTTCTATCCCAAGGACAGCACGCCGGGCTGCACCACGGAAGGCATCGAGTTCAATGCGTTGCTGCCCTCCTTCAAGCGGCGCCACGCCGTGGTGATCGGCGTCTCCCGGGATTCCATCCGGTCGCACCAGAATTTCCGCTCCAAGCACGGCTTCGGGTTCGACCTTGCCAGCGACGCGGACGAGGCGCTTTGCCGCGCATTCGGGGTCATCAAGCAGAAGACCCTGTACGGCAAACAGGTGCTCGGAATCGAACGAAGCACGTTCCTCATCGGGCCGGATGGACGCATTGCGCACGCGTGGCGCGGCGTCAAGGCCGCCGGGCACGCGCAGGCGATCCTGGAAGCGATTCCCGCCAGGTGAATCCCTCGAGCACTCCGCTTGCAACCGGTGGCCACCACCGCACCGGGTGCGCACCCCCATGCATTTCACCGAGCCGGGAGGCCTCCAGACCATGAGCCGCGGCAAGCGCATCTATGCGCTCGATACCAACGTGCTGCTGCACGATCCTGCATCGCTGTTCCGGTTCGAGGAACACGATGTATTCATCCCGATGAAGGTGCTGGAGGAACTCGACGAGAAGAAAAATGGCAGCTCGGAACTGGCACGCAATGCACGCCAGGCAAGCCGCTTCTTCAACGAGCTCATCGAGGGCGCGGGCGGGGACGGCATCGGCGGTGGACTGCCGCTGCGAAACCCCGGCGGCGTTTCGCTGGGCCGTTCGGACGCGCGCGGCAAGCTCTGGTTCCAGAGCAAGCTGGGCACCGGAAACGGATCCCCGGACAACCAGATCCTCGGGGCCGTGCTGGCCTTGCGCGAAAGCCATCCCGACGTACCGGTCGTGCTGGTCAGCAAGGACATCAACCTGCGAATCAAGGCCAGCATCCAGGGAGTACGGGCCGAGGATTACGAGAACGACCGCGCGCTGGATGACTTCGCCCTGCTCTACACCGGACACGCGGAACTGCCCGAACGCTTCTGGGAAAGCCATCCCGAGCTTCGCTCATGGGCGGAACGCGGACGCACTTACTACGAATTGACGGCACACAAGGACGAGCAGTGGCACCCGCAGCAATGCCTCTACCTCCCCGGCGAAAACAGCGTGGAATTGCGGGTGCTGGAGATGCACGAGGGCAAGGCCAGGATGGTTCTGCTCGACGACCATGGCCACGCCAATCATGCCGTCTGGGGCATCACGGCCCGTAACCGCGAACAGAATTTCGCGCTCAACGTGCTAATGGATCCCGATGTCGACTTCGTCACCCTGCTGGGCACCGCGGGTACCGGCAAGACGCTGCTCGCGCTAGCCGCAGGCCTGGCCCAGGTCATGGACCAGCAGCGGTATCGCGAGATCATCATGACGCGCGCGACCGTTTCGGTGGGTGACGAGATCGGCTTCCTGCCCGGGACCGAAGAGGAAAAAATGACGCCTTGGATGGGCGCACTCACCGACAATCTGGAGGTCCTGATGAATCCCGAGGAGGGGGGCAGTTGGGGACGCGCGGCTACCAACGACCTGATCACCTCGCGGGTCAAGGTCCGCTCGCTGAGCTTCATGCGCGGACGCACGTTCCTCAATCGATACGTCATTCTCGACGAGGCGCAAAATCTGACGCCCAAGCAAATGAAGACCCTGATCACGCGCGCGGGGCCCGGCACGAAGATCGTGGCCCTCGGCAATGTCGAGCAGATCGACACGCCGTATCTCACCGAGACCAACTCGGGCCTCACCTACGCCGTGGACCGATTCAAGGCCTGGCCGCATTCGGCGCACATCACGCTTCGTCGAGGCGAGCGCTCACGGTTGGCGGATTTCGCTTCGGAGGCGCTTTGACCGCCGCATCGGACCACGCGCACATGCCGGTCGTCCTGACGATCGCCGGTTCCGATTCCGGCGGCGGGGCCGGGATCCAGGCGGATCTGAAAACCTTCATGGCCCGTGGCGTGCATGGCACCAGCGCGATCACCGCCGTCACCGCGCAAAACACCCGGGGCGTGCAGTCGGTCCATGTCCTTCCGGCGCGCGAAGTGCAGGCGCAGATCGAATCGGTCTTCGCCGATTTTGCCGTCGCTGCGGTCAAGACGGGCATGCTCGCGTCGGCGCCGGTGGTCCGCGCGGTGGCACGGGCCCTGCGCGCCCATCCGCACGTGCCGCTGGTCGTGGATCCGGTCATGGTTGCGACCCGGGGCACCCGGCTCCTGGACGCCGATGCCCTCCGGGTTCTGGTTTCCGAGTTGCTGCCGAGGGCCAGCGTGCTGACACCCAACCTGCCGGAGGCCGCGGTGCTGACCGGTATCAAGGCGACGGATCCGCGCGCGCAGGCGAAAGCCGCGGATCGCCTGCGCGCGATGGGGGCGGCGGCGGTCCTGCTCAAGGGGGGACATGGCCGCGGCCGCCTTGTGCACGACCGCTATGCCGATGACCATGGCCACATCGAAATGACCCACGTGCGCCGGCCGGGTCACGCCCATGGCACCGGCTGCACCCTGGCCGCCGCGCTAGCCGCCGAACTCGCCCGAGGCAGGACGTCCCGCCAAGCTGCCCAGCGGGCTGTCGCCTACGTTCAACGCGCCCTGGCCGGGGGCTGGCAACCGCATCGCGACGGACTGATCCTGCTGCGGCACTGAGGACGATCGGCAACCCATGTCCACGCGCTGCTTCGTTGCCTTGTTACCGGACACGGCCACCCGCGAGGCACTGGGCGCGCTCCGGCCCTGTCGAGGCGCCGGCTGTACGCCGGTGCCGGTCAGTGACCTCCACGTGACCCTGCAATTCTGCGCAGCGCTGGATGATGCCGGCGTCGCTGCCGCCACAACGGCCCTGCCTGGCCTCGCCACCGCGTTGCCACCGCTTGCACCAGCGGGATTCACCGTCTGGAAGACGTCGCCGCGACGTGCGGCGCTCGTCCTCTGCTACCGATCGAACGACCAGGTCCGGGCGCTGCACGAGGCCCTGCGACGCCATTTCGAGCCCGAACGAACGGAACCGCCCGCATGGCGTCCGCACGTGACGCTGGCGCGCGGCGACCCGGCGCACTTGGGCGATTTGACAGGCCGTGGCATCGAGGCAGCGCCTCCCTTCCGGGGACGTTCCCTGGCATTGATCGCCAGCACGGCCGGTCCCCGCGGTTACGAGCACCAGATCGTAGCCTCCCAAGACGTCCCGGCCATGGGCGGATCGAGCCGCGCCGATCCGGCCTGAGCCGGTGCGCGCCTGCCCTGGCCCGGAGCGCGTGCGATCCGCGGCAGGCCCCGATCGTCGCCACCGACGCAGCGTGTGCGGCCCTCGGCCCCGCGCGCCCATTTCGAGGCTTGGGCGGCGGAAGGCGCGGCAACACGATGAGGCTCGGATCAGCGCATCGCGCCGGTCCAGGTCCCGGGAATGCGGAAAGCCGGGAGACAAGCCCCGAGAGCAGCGGTCGCGCAAGGCTGGCAGGGCCCATGACTCACGGCACTGTAAAGTGCCCGTAACGCGACATACTGTGCACCTCCAGCGCGGCCCTTCGCGTCATTCATCCCATCCGGAGCCTTGTCCATGAAGCCCAGGTCCCATCCCCTGCAGCCCATCGCGCTCGCCCTCGGCGTTGCATTGTCCACGCTGGTCACCGCCACCGCCGGCACGAACGTGTTCAACGTCAGCGAACTCGATACGCAGGTCAGCGCGTGCACCAACCTGAATACCTTCGTCAACGCCAAATGGGTGGCCGCGCACCCGATTCCCGCCGACCGGACGCGCTGGGGAGCCTTCGACGAACTGGCGGAGAAATCGCTCGATATCCAGCATCAGATCGTGATCGAAGCCGCCAAGGACGCGGCGACGGCCCCCCCGGGTTCGATCCGCCAGAAAATCGGGTACTTCTTTGCCAGCGGCATGGATGACAGCGCGATTCAGGCAGCGGGCATCGAACCCTTGCAGCCGGAACTCCACGCGATCAGCCAGATCATGACCCAGCCGCAGCTCGTGCATTACCTCGATTCGAGCTTTGCCAAGGGGAACGGCGGATTGTTCGAATTCGGCTCGGGAGCGGACTTCAAGAACGCCAAGATGCAAATCGGCTACGCATTCCAGGGCGGCCTGGGACTGCCAACGCCCGAGTACTACTCGAAGCCCGAATTCGCCGACAAGCGAGCAAAGTACGTCGACTACGTGCGGACGATGCTCGAGTTGGACGGTGAGCCCGCGGCACGTGCCCAGCATGATGCGAACGCCGTGATGGCATTCGAATCGCGTCTTGCCAAGGCATCCCTCACCCCGGTGGAACTCCGGAAGCCTGCGAATCAATACCACTTCGTCAGCGTCGCCGAGGCCGATCGACTGACACCGAACTTCCCGTGGAACTCGTTCTTCGCCGCGCAGGGACTCCACGTCAAGGGCTTTTCGCTTTCGCAGCCGAAGTTCTTCACCGAAGTCAGCCGCATGATTGGCGACGAGCCCATCGCCACGTGGCGTGCCTACCTGCGGTTCCACGCCATTTCCAGCGCCGCACCGTACCTGTCCAAGCCTTTTGTCGATGCGCGCTTCGCGTTCTACAACCAGACGCTCGGCGGCCAGCCCCAGATCGAACCGCGTTGGAAGCGCGTCTTGGGCGCGGTCAACAACCAGATGGGCATGGCGCTGGGCGAGTTGTACGTGGCCAAGACCTTCACGCCCGAGGCCAAGGCCCGCGCGCTGGCCATGGTCAACAACCTGCGCGTGGCGCTGCGCCAGCACATCGAGGCCGTGAGCTGGATGAGTTCCGCGACGAAAGCCAAAGCCATGGACAAGTGGAAGACGCTGCTGCCGAAAATCGGTTATCCCGACAAGTGGCGTAGCTGGGCTGGCCTCGTGGTGACACCGAACGGGTATTTCGCCAACATCGAACGCGCACGCGCATTCAATTATCGCTACGACCTGGCCAAGATCGGCAAGCCCACGGACCGCTACGAGTGGGGCATGACCCCGCAGACGGTCAATGCCTATTACGATCCGACGAACAACACGATCAACTTCCCGGCAGCGATCCTGCAGCCGCCCTTCTTCTATGCCAACGGCGACGATGCCATCAATTACGGAGGCATCGGCGCCGTGATCGGCCACGAGATGACCCACGGCTATGATGACGAAGGAAGCCAGTTCGACGCCTACGGTAACAATGTCAACTGGTGGACCAAGGCTGATCGGGCCGCGTTCATGGCGCGCACGGCCAAGCTGGTACGCCAGTTCGATGGCTACTCACCGCTGCCCGGTAAGCATGTCAACGGCAAGCTGACATTGGGCGAAAACATCGCCGATCTGGGTGGTCTCAATATCGCCTACACGGCCCTGCAAAACGCCATGAAGGCGAATCCTGCGCTGGCCCACGAGAAAATCGACGGTTACACCGAGGACCAGCGCTACTTCCTGAATTGGGCGCGGGTGTGGCGCGGCTCCACGCGTCCAGCGCGACAGGAGGTCCTGTTGAACGTCGATCCGCATTCGCCGGGGCAGTTCCGAGCCATTGGCGCGCCCTCGAACATGCCGGCGTTTTGGCATGCGTTCGGCTGCAAGCCGGGCCAACCCATGGTGCGTTCGGGGATCAGGCAGGTCGTGATCTGGTGATGTGATCGACTGGTTTTACTGATATTGCAAGGGGCGCCGCGGCGCCCCTTTGGCTGCCTGCGCCCCGGACCGCCGCGGCCGCGCAGCCCGTCTGCACTTGACAAGCATCCATGTGTATTGTTGTATTGATACACATGGATGCCTCATCATTGACCATCGCTCCCGGCGCACCCGAACCGATCTACCGTCAGATTGTCGAGCAGGTGCGCCGCCTGATTGCCGGCGGACAGTTGCCGCCGGGCGAGTTGATGCCTTCGGTGCGTGAAGTCGCCGGCTTCCATGCCATCAATCCGATGACGGTCTCGCGCGCCTACAGTCTTCTGGAAGGCGAAGGACTGCTCGAACGTCTGCGCGGCACCGGCATGGCGGTGGCGCAGAGCGCACGCAGTGCCCGCCCCGAGGCCGAACGCATGAGCCTGATCGAACCACGTCTGCATGAACTCGCGCGTGCCGCGCGCGAGCTGGAACTGCCGGCAAGCCGCGTGCTGCGCCGACTCGATCAACTGCTGGAGAACGGGGAATGAACGCCATGCTCAAGATATCCGCCGGCGTCGCGCCACTGCAGGCGTGCGGCATATGCAAACGCTATGACGACAGGACGGCGCTGGACACCGTCGACTTCGCCCTGCCCGAAGGCGCGGTCCTCGGCCTGATTGGCCGCAACGGCGCTGGCAAGTCCACCCTCATCCGCGCGCTGATGGGGCTGATCGATGTCGATGCGGGCAACGCCACGGTGCTGGGTGAACCGGCGCTGGCCATGAGCGACGCCGCGAAGGAACGACTGGGCTACGTGCCGCAGGATCCGGACGTGCTGGGCTGGCTGCGGGTGGATGAGATGTTCGCGCTGCTGCGCGGCCAGTACCCCCGCTGGGACCAGGAATTCGTCGAGGCGCAACTGGCACGTACGCAGCTGCCGCGCGACCGAGCGCTGGGCCGACTGTCGCCGGGCGAGCGCCAGCAGGTGGCGCTGATCCGAGCACTGGCGGTGCAGCCCAGTCTCCTGGTATTGGACGAGCCCGCCGCCGCGCTCGACCCGGTGGCGCGGCGCGATCTGCTCCGCGAGATCGCACTTCGTGCCGGCGAATCGGGTACCTCGGTGCTGTTCTCGACGCACATCGTGAGTGACCTGGAGCGCGTAGCCTCGCATGTAGCCTTCCTGCACCAGGGCCGCCTACTGCTGCAGGCGCCGATGGACGACCTCAAGGAGCGCTACGCGCGGCTCTGGCTACCAAGCAGAGTCGCCCCGCCGCGCATCGTCGGCGAAATCTCGCGACGGCCGCAGCAGGCCTTCGGCGGCTGGTCGCTGGTCGTCGAACAGATCGACGGCCGCTGGCCCGAAGCCACGCAGCAACCCGGTGCGCGCCTCGAAACCCTGGGACTGGAAGATCTGTTCGTGGAGATCGCAGAATGAACGCGCTCGCGCGCTGGTTGCAACTGCCCTGGTATTCGGCAGAGCGTATGCAGCGCTATTTCAATGCCGGCATGCAGGCCATCCTGCTGCTTGCCGCGCTGCTGTCCAGCCTTCTGATGCCGCACGGTTCGGGCGCCCACATCGTCACGCTGATTTTGATAGCCGCCAGCTGCGCGTTCAACTGGATGTTCGTGGGTGCACGCTGGCTACTGGTGGCGCGCGATGCGAATGCCCTGCGGCTGCCGCATTCGCATCAACGTGTCGCCTCGGCGCTGGCCAGCATGGCGACGCAAACACTGCTGTTGCCCACCGTCTTACTGGCCCTGCTGGGCCTGCCCGCGCTGCCGGCACTGACGTTGATGCTCGACATGACCGCGATGGCGCTCCTTTGGGCCCTGGCCACGCGCTGGATGGTGCCCCTGCTGGGTTTCGTACCTGCCGCATTGTTACTGCTGGCAGGCCCGGCGGGCTGGCCCTCGCCTACCGATCCAAA
>JAJYPJ010000051.1 GCA_021795435.1 Pseudomonadota bacterium | reverse complement strand
GTGGGGCGTCGTTGCGTTCCGACATATCCGCATGATGGAACAGAACGGCGCGGATGGTGGGCGGTACAGGGATCGAACCTGTGACCCCTTCCATGTCAAGGAAAAATCCTTTACATGCCAATCCATTGTTTTATATTATTATTCACATCTCATGTTAGTCACCGTGACCAGTACATGACCAAGTGAGGGAGTGATGTCTTCCAAGCGTCGAAGAAACAAGACTCTACCGCCCGGAATCGACGAACTGCCGTCTGGTGAACACCGGGCCAGGATCACAGATGCCAATGGCTCCCGGAGGATGTATGTCGGCACTTTGGCCGACGCTGTGCGATGGCGCGAACAGCAGCACGCTGCGCGTGCACGAGCCCGTGCAGGTCTTGAAGAGCCGCCTGAGGCCGACGGCGATATGACGTTGGGCGACTTGATTACTTTGTTCAACAGGCAGGCAGCCTTTGCCTATCAGTCTGAAGTAGCGCAGTATTTCTTACGCCGATGGAAAGAATGGCTGGGCCGCCGCCGTCTTTCGTCGCTTCGTGACCGCGACATCATTACCTGGCGCGATGAGCGGATAGCTGATGGTGTGGCCGCGGCTACCATCGACCGCGAGCTTTCTGCTCTCAAAGGTATATACCGATGGGCTATGCGCACTCGCCGGATGCGGATATCAAATCCCGCCACTGGAATCACGGGGTCGACAGGAGTAGGTGCTCGTATCCAGCCTGCCCCGCGCCGCCCCGCGCCGGGTGCCGTCGATCGTACACGAGCCGCTATCCTCGAACACCTTGAAGAGGAAACGTCAGCGCGCGTCATCCAGATCTACGATCTTGCTAGATGGACCGGGATGCGCCGAGGTGAGATCCTGGCATTACGCTGGCGCGACTTGCACCTCGACGACGATACAGATCCATATCTCATCGTCGAACAGCGTCGCGATGGCGCAACGAAGAGCCAAACACGTGCCATGCCGCTCATCAGGCAGGCTGGAGAATTGCTCCGGCAGATGCTCACTGCAAAGTCAGCGAACGCGGCAGATACAGACCGTATCTGGATGGTCGAGCCGCGCTCGATATCTCAAGCTATCCGGCGTGCATGTGATCGTGCCGGCATCCCCGCTGATGAGCGCGCCACGATGCACCCTCAACGTCATCTTTTTGTCTCTCTCGCCCGCGAGGGCGGCATGCCAGACGCTGCGCTGCGCGAGGTCATCGGCCACCGCGACCCGAGAGCTCTGCGAGGCTATACACGAATCGATCGCGAGGTAGCCGGACGACTCTTGCGTGAGGCTCTGAGAACCTAGACCCAGCCCGACCGTTGGCACTCGACCATACCTGGTCCACGATGATTGCATATCGACGTTGCCTGGCTTGGGCTAGACGCGGATTGGCAGCGACACCTGCGGCTGGATCGGCACCAGCGTTTTCGCGTAGGTACGCAAGATTTCGTTGTAGAGATCGACATGTTTCGGCGCTTCGACGGTGATGATCAGCGCGTAACGAATCTTCTCGGCCCCTGTGGCGCGGCCACCTGCTTCACGGGCGTTGTAGTGAATGTCGAAGACTGGATTCTTGAGGCTGCCGCCGCGCATGCCTTTCGCTCCGTGCAACACGGTCTCCCACTTGCCCATGTCGGAACGCCGTTCTTCCTCGGTCGCGTACTTCTTCATGTCGAAGAAGCCTTTCGTGTTGGCGTTGGCCTTGCCGTCCTTGATCTTCTCGTCGTTGGGACGGAACACGGCCTCCAATCCGGCGCGGGTGTAAGCGGCAGCATCCTGCGGATCGGTCGGCGAGGCGTAGCAAAAGGTCGCCTTGAGGCGGATGTTGCCGTTGAGACCGCCAGCCGGCAGCGGCAGCGATGCGCGCAGGTATTTGCCGGGCTTCAGCTCCCCTTGATAGACCACGCGCGCCACCCCTTCCGGACAAGTGATGATGCTCATCAGGTCTTCAGGCACCTTGCCCCAACCCACCTCCAGCTTGTCGTATTCCAAGGGCTCGGCGGCATGGACCAGGAGCGCCTTGATCGCCAACGGGGTCAGTTCCGTGCCCAAGATGGCGCGGATACCGACCGCACTGCGCAACAGATAAGGCGAGGCGAAGCTGGTCCCCAGTTGCGGTAGGAGCGCAGGTTTCTTGCCTGACGCCAGCACATGGAAATACTTGGCTGCATCGCCGCCGAACGCCATCAAATCCGGCTTGACAACGCCAGGGCTGCGACCCGGACCGATCGCGCTATAGGGAGCACGGGCCCAGCCCGCTTCCGTATCATTCGAAGCGCCGACCGCCAACGCATTGACGCAGTCCGAGGGCACTTGCACACGGGCGTTGCCCGACGGCCGGTCTCTTTCGCCATTGTTGCCGATCGCGACCGTCATCAACGTGTCGCCGTCGCTCAGCAGATCGTCAATGACCGAGGTCCAGGCATGAACATCGGCGTCCTCGATGGGCAAGTCCGGGCCGAGGCTGAGGTTCACGAATTGGTACTGACGCGACAACAAGACTTGCTCGATGAAGCCCAGCGTTCGATACAGTTCCAACGGGTGTTCGGTACCGGCATCCTTGTCGAGCACGCGCAGATGATCGACGTAGGCGAACGGGCGGGCAGCGGAACCATTCGGCTGGATCGGGCCGAACAAGAATGCCGAAGTGACCGCCAAGCCATGCTCGAGACCTTCGGAATCGTCGCCCGCGTCTTTGTCGAGAACGCGGTACGAACGGAGCCACCGGCTGATCGCATGCTGCGTCGGCAAACCGCCGTCGAGAATGGCGACCTTCGGTTCTGAGGACAGTGGTTGCTCTGTCGGGAGGCTGCAGCCGACCGAAACCCCTCCAGTGCGATGCACTGGCCGCAAGCCGCGGAGCTTGGGCACGGGCCGGATGACGCGCACGAACACGAACTCGGCAAGTCTCTCGACATCACCACGCTTGCCTTCGACCGGGACAAACCAGAGGTTGCCGGCCGTGAAGCCGAGATCGCTGTGAACTTTGAAATCTACACCCTTGGCATATCGCACGAAGGCCCGCTGGACGAACAAGCGGTCTTCATCGGGCAGCAGATGGACGCCTACTTCGAAAAAGCGATCCTTCTTGCAGCCGTAGTTCGCGATTCGTTCTTCAGGTGCGAAAACGGAAAACTTCTCGATATGCGCAAGGTCCAGCGCCTCGTCAGATTCGGCTGCGATCTCGCGCGTCCGGCCCTTGAGGTTGCGGAAGGCCTGACGCTTGCCGGCGACGAACAGTTCAGTGGTTGTGCATTCCTGTGGCGGGCCCTTCTTGGTCCAGCCGCCAGGAGTCACCTTCACCGTTCGGCTTCCGACCGACTCCAAACCCACGGTGCGCAGCATTGCGACCGGGAAAAAAGACCGCGCGATGTAGCTCGGATTCATCGTCAGCCGTGCAACGCCGAAGTCGCCAGGACAAGCCTCTGGCGGCAGGGCGGCCAGTGCTGTCGCGGTTGCGGAGAACTGTGGCGTGAGGCGTCCTGCGGCTTCTTGCAAGGAGTAAACCTCAGCCTTGCCGGGCCTGCGCTTTGGCCCCTTGATATCGTGGGTCAGCAGCTCGCCGCGCCCGATGAGGAAATTGGTTTGGCTCATGCGTCAGGTCTCCCCTTCGAGGTCCTTTTCGCTGCAGGCGGCTGCTCGCTCGTGTACTTCCGGATGGTGTCGCGACTCACCCCGGTGATATCGGAGACGGTGTGCTGCGACAGACGGGTCTGCTTTGCCAGCAGCACGGCCAGATCGATGCGGGCCTGCCGATCGAGGACGAGCGCACGCGATTTGATGAACTCTTCAATGAGATCGGCATCTGAGGTCGTGCCCAGCGCCACCGCACGGCGGAAACGCTGAAGGTCTCGCTCGATGTCGCTAAACGACTCACCGTTGAATGCAAAGGTCAGGATGTCGATCCAGCGACCGAACAGCGCGTAGTCCGGACCGAGAAAGCGCTTGATCGCTGCCTTGACAGCCGACAGTTCCGGCGCTTTGAACGTAATTACCAGATCGAAGCGGCGCCACAACGCAGGGTCGATGAGTTCAGAGTGATTGGTGGCGGCAAGCAACAGTCCGGTGGCTGGCCATTCATCGACTTCCTGCAGGATGACGGTGACTAGGCGCTTCAGTTCGCCGACATCGGTATCGTCGCTGCGGCGCTTGGCGATGGCATCGATCTCATCCAGCAGCAACACGCACGGACTGCGTTTCGCGAAGTCGAGTGCGGCGCGCAGATTGGTCCCACTTCGGCCAAGCAGGCTGCTCATGACAGCGGTCAGATCCAGCACGTACAGCGGCACACCCAGTTGTGAGGCGAGCCAGCGCGCAGTCAATGTCTTACCGACACCGGGTGGCCCTACAAAGATGGCGGAACGCGTCGGGCTCAGTCCCATCGACGCCAGGCGTTCCGTCTGGCGCCGTTCCTGGATCAATTGGCTCAACGTCTCTTCGAGGTTGACAGACAGCAAGGGCTGCTCCCGATCGGGCGCGTCCTTGAAAACCTTCAGCAGTGACAGCCGTGATTCGTCGTCCACCGGCAACGCATGCGCCGGCATGGGATGCGGCGCGAACTTGCGCATGGGAGCGCTCGTTCGAGGCATCTTCGCGCGCAGGTAAAGATCTATCTGCTCCGCCAGCTCGGGGTCGGTGTTGCGGTACTTCCGGACAAGCCTGGCCACGAACAGGCGCACGTCCTCAGTCTGCTCGGCGAGTGCCAGCCGAACTACTTGGGCTAAATCAGATTGTGTTTCGTTCATTTCGTCCAACATTCACATAGCTTGTTGATTTCGAAGGATATATTTTAAACTTAAAACGGACAATATTATTGTCTCACGTTTTCGCGGGGTTGTGAAGGCGGCGGATTGACCGGAGAGGGCAACGATTGCCCGCGGGTCAGTCGTGATGCGCGCCATGCGCATCCCAAACCGTACTCCTCGCCACGGATTCCCACTCTCAAGGACGCCCGGCGCATGGATGTGCTGGCGAGCTTTGCCAGGGATACCCCGCTCTGGCTCTGACTTATCGCTCGATCCTCTCAACGCAATCCCGCTGCCACATCGCGCGGGTCCACATGAAATCGTGGCCGCTCATATCGCGGACATAGATCAACCCGCGATGGTGGTCGATCTCGAGCACATCGGCGATTCGCTCGCCGCCCAGATAGAGCCGCAGGCGGTAGCGGCGGCCGATCTCCCGCCGCAGTGGGTTGGTGATATTCGCTGCCCTCGCTCAGTCCTCGCCTTCCCGCATGATGGTAATGACCGGCTCGCCAGCGTCGCCGGGACCGCACTGTGCCCACAGCGCGCAACCCAGCGCCTCGAACTCCACGCGGTCGGTGCCGCGAGCCTGGCGGATGGCTGCCAGCATCGCGCGCAATACCTCGGCCACGCGCATGTCCGCGACCACGCTGGCCAGCGTATCGGCATCGCTTTCCGATACGCAATTGATCAGGCTCCACACGGCCGCCGTGCAGGCGGTGGGGTATCGGATGCCAGCGCGTCGCGCCTGCTCGCTCACGTCCACCAGCACGCCATCGGCCAACGCCTGGGCGCGGGTGTAGCTGTAGATCAGTTCGCCGAATAGCTCGCGGGCCATCGTTTCGTCGTTCATCGCTTCATTCTCCGATTGTGGTGGGCGCGTTCAGCACAGGCCACGCTGTGAAAGGCTCGTCACGGTCTCGCCCGCGATCAGGTGGTCCAGCACGAGGCAGCCGATCAGGTTCAGCGCCTGCTTGAGGGTCTGCGTGATCGCTACGTCGGCGCTGCTGGGTTCCGGGTTGCCGCTCGGGTGGTTGTGGTACAGCACGACCGCCGCGGCGTTTGCTTCGAGCACGGCCCGCACGACTTCACGCGGCGGTACGCTTGCGCCGTCGATCGTGCCATTGAACAGCTCGCGCACCCGCAAAATTCGGTGCCGGTTGTCCAGCAGGATCACGCCGAAGGTTTCCGCGACCATCCCCGCGCAGTGCATGCGCAGCCATGCCGCCGATGCCGCCGGGTCGGTCAAGGTACCCAGCCGCTGCCAGCGCTTGCGCAAGATGTCCTCAGCCTCGGCCAGGACGTCGGCCTCGTGCTGCGCCTGGGCCTCGGCCTTCGCGCCTAGCACCCGTTGCAGGTACAGCACCGCGTCTTCGCTCTCTACCCGTGCTGCCGGTTGGTGAGCCTCGGCGGGGTGCGGGGAGGAACGTCCCGCGTTGTTCCTGGCCGCGCGCTGGGTGTTCGTGGTGGTCGTCGGGTTACGCATGTGCTTGTCCTCGCTGTGGGTTCTGCCGGTTGGAGCCGCCTCACCGATTCGCGAGGCGGTCCGAACCCGCGCAGCGGGCGAGCAGGCAGCAGGCATGACAGAGCGCGCGCAGCGCGCGTCCCACAGGGCTGGCGTGACCGATGCAGTCGAGGGGCCAACGAGCGCGGCGGCTGCAAATGGCAGTGACAACGAGGAACGCGCAACCCGGGCACCACGATGCGCGCGGCCAGGAACGGGGTCACCGCTTGTGCACTCGGCGCCGCGAGGCGCTGGCGATCTGATGGAAGCGGCCGCGATGTCGGCAGCTACAATCCGGGCAGCAGGCCGCAGCGGTTCTGTGGGCACCCACATCCAGACCTCGCGCAACAAGGATCCGGAATCCAGCGCATGTCCAAGCCATCCAGCAGGGAGCGCCAGCAGCTGCGTCAGACCGAACTCAAAGCCATCGAACTGCTCGAGCGGTATGACTGCCCGATGGAGTACCACGCCATCTGCACCCACTTCCTCGGCGCAATGAGTTCACCCAAGCCGGTGCAGCCGATGAAGGTCTTGGCCCACCTGTGGGACGGAGCCTTGCCCGCCATGCCGAATCTCGATGCGGTCAACGAGTTGCTCGGCACGCTGATCCATGGGCTGTGTGACCACAGGGCGTCGACCCGCCGTTCGTCACGGCCACTCAGGCTGCATTGACATCTCGACCTGGCGTTGCCTTGCGCCTTCCGCATTGTGGGTGACTTGTGGAGCCGTCTCCCAGGGCGCGGGTACATCCAACGCCCTGTCGAGTGCATGCGCCTCAGCCCAAGACTCCAGCGCCGCCTCTTTCTGCCCTGTCTCGCGCGCGATCTGCGCAGTCAGAGCCACCCTGTCATCGGTGTAGACGATCGCCTCGTGGGTAGCGCGGCTGAGCGCCACATACAGCGACTGCTGATTCATCAAGTTCACACGGTCGGATTCCGCGTGCACCAGCGCGCGCGCGCACGTCGATCCCTGCGCCTGGTGCGCCGTTTGTGCGTAGGCATAGTCCAGCGCCACGGGCCGACTCAGATCGATGGCGTGCATCGCTCCCATGGCGTCGCGCACCTGGATCGAATCGGCGTGGACCCGCTCGACTGTGAGCGTCGAACCTGCCTTGAGGATTGCCACCGCTTCGCGCAGCGTGATCCGGTCCCCGGTCTGCAACGGGAGTTCCCGCGGTGCCCACGCACTGAAGCGCGTGTAGCGCGCGGGCTCGATCTCGAAGCGCTGGCCATCGGTCCGCTCCAGCATCAGACGTTGGCGCTCAGGGTCGAGCCCGACAACCCGCGCACTCTCGCCTTTTGCCAACCCCAGACTGGGGTAGTGCCGTTCTGCGCGCAGCTGATCACCTTCGTGATAGGTGCCAACCTGACGCGCCTGCACGCGCGTCAGGTCCAGCCGCTCCAGCGCCATGGCCCGTACTTCATGCCCTTGCAGAGCCCCGCGCGCCGCCAACTCGACGCGGATGGCCATGTTCAGCGCAACCCGGTCATCCCGTCCGGGCGCGATGACCAGCGTCCGGGCGCGTTCCTCCGCCGACAGCGCCGCATAGTCGCGGGCCATAGCCGCGACCCGATCGACGCGCGATTCCAACGCCCGGATTTCGACCTTGGCCAGCGCTGCGGCCGGATCACCGGCCAGCGCGTCATAGACGGCAGCGCGCAGCTGGGCGTCTTTCTGCCGAACGATCGTGTCCAAGACGATGGTCTTCAGCGGCGAGCTTTCCTGCAACTGCCTGAAGGCCGCACCCGCTTGGACACTGCTAAGTTGCTTGACGTCGCCGACCAGCACCAGCCGGGTGTCGCCGGTCTTCTGCAGCAATCGCGTCATGTCGCCTGCGCTCAGCAAGCTCGCCTCGTCGACCAAATAGACCGTGCGCATGCGAGGCGCCAATGCGCGCGCGTCCTTGTTCGCCTGCTCCGGCGGCGCGGTCGGCGCGGTCGGCGCTTGATGGAGCAACGAGGCCACCGTGCGGCCCTGGGCGCTGATCGCACGCCCCAATATCTCGGCTGCCTGGTGAGTCGGTGCCAGTGCTTCGACCTGCCATCCTTGGCGGCGAAGTTCATTGGCGGTGGCGGCCATCACGCTCGTGGTCTTGGCCGTCCCGGCATAGCCCTGGAGGAGCGCCACGCGATCCGTGCCCGTCAATAGGGCAAGGGTGGCCTCGCGCTGACCCGCATTGAACCGATGGCCGCTGCCATGCTCCTGCCGAAGGATGGCGGCCTCGGCCTCGATTCGCGAGACCATGGGCGCGGCACGCCCGGCCGCCGCATCGGCCAAGGCCAGCATCTTCTGCTCGGTCTCCAGCCCGTTTCGCGTGGCGAATCCGGCTTGCGTCTGGCGCTGCCCGGTGATCACGTCGTAGGCGCGCGTCTCCCTCGTCACGAGGGTTCCTTCGGTCGCGGCCTGCACTATTGCCGCACGCAGTTCTGCTTCGGAAGCCTGGCCGAGGCCCAATCGGCGAGCAGTGGCCAGCAGTTCGCGCCCCGCGAACCGCGCCTGCCGCTCGCCAAGGTGCTCGGCGGCATCACGCAGGATGCGCGCCGCTGCGGCGTGCCCGTCGTCGATGCGCGCTCCCGGCGGTAGGTCCAGGCGATGGCCGGCCTCGCGTGCAGCACTGCGCCATTGCTCGCGCAGCACCGCATGATTGACCTCGGTCTTGCCTTTCCGGGTGTCCAGGGTGGCGGTCTCTTTCTCCCGCGCAGTTGCCGAGGCTCGATCCTGGCCGCGCGCGGCAAGGGCTGCTTCGATCTGTGCACTGCGGCTGGAAAACTGAGCCCGCTCGGCCGCCGAAACTTCCTTGAGCTCAAAGCTGGCGTGACCGCCGGCCGTGGTGCGCTCGATCGTATAGCCCAGTTCGCGCGCGGACCGGGCCAGTTCATTGCGGTAGACCTCACCGGCTTCGATCTGCAGACGGTATAGCGGCCGGCTCTCGAGGCTGCGCCACTGGCCGTCGGTGTCGCGCGTGGCGTTGGCGATCACGGCATGGGTGTGCAGCTGCGGTTCGGCCTCTCGATTGATGCTGTGGCGATAGGTGGCGACCACCAGCGCGCCGGTCCGTTCCGTGGTGACGCCTTCGGGCGTGCGGATGCGCGTCGCCGCTGCGTGCTGCTCGAGGTGGGCCATCGCGGCCGTGACCGCCCGATCGTGAGCCGCGATCAGGCGCTCGTCGCCATGGACGAGCGCCGCCACGCTGACCGACTTCGGTGCTGAAAACGTTGCATCCCAACCGGCGCGGTGCTCGCGCTCGCCATCCGCGCCGGAGCGGCCCAGCGCCTCGCCGTTCGGCAGGCGGCCATCCAGCAGCGCCGCGGTGTCCCGAGTCTGCACGCTGCCATGCAGACCCAGTGCCTCCGCGCCGCGCCCCTGCCATTGCGTCGGCGCGCGGTCGCCTTCCTTCAGATAGTCGTCGACTTCTGAGTAATACGCGGCAGCCGCCCCGGCCGAACGCACGGCGCTGAGGCTCATCACAGGGCGAACCTCTCGGGTGACGGCGGCGGCGATTTCCGAGAAGGTGCAGTCGGCTCCGGTATCGCCAGATTTGGTAGTGGCCGCGGCACAAAGGCTTCAGCGACAGCGGGCGGATCCTTCGGCAGTGCCAGCTTGATCGGCGCAATCGGGAAATCGCCGGCCAGAGCTAGATAGCCGCAGAGCTTGGGCAGCCGCTGCAGTTCGGACGCCATGACCAGACGGTCGCGCACGACTTGTTCCTGCCAGCCGTCATGGGTGCCCGTGTCCGATGACCCGCCAGTGCCGACGATCCGACGCAGCTCGGCTTCGCCCAGTGCCCGCGAGAGGTACTCCGCGGTGTCCGCGTCGGCTGCGCGCAAGACGAGCCAAGTTCCGAGACAGGTCAGCAGCGTCTGCGATTCGTGCTCGCCGTAGACACTGCGCAGCTGGGACAGTGCCTGCAGACCCACGATCGCGCAGCCGCCCGCCTTGCGACCCTTTGTCAGAAAGGTCTCGAGGCTGCCGATCCGACCATAGCTGTGCAGTTCGTCAAGTACCAGCCACAAGCGTCGGTCCCGGCTCGGCGGTAGGGACAGCACCTCGACCGCAACGGTGTCGAGCATGGCCGCGATCAACGGGCGCAGCAGTGCCAGCTGGTCCTCACGAACATTCCAGAATGCGGCTCCCGTACCGCCCTCGCGGACCCAGCGGCGCAGACTGAAGCCATCGCGACCCGCATCCGGGTGAAGATACTTCAGTGACCCCACGTGCGAGGCCAGAATGCCGTGGATGTTGGCGAACATCTTGGCGTTTTCGGCCGCGCACAACGCCTCGGCAGGCAGGCCGGCGACGGCCTTGCGCAGTTCTTCCATCGAAGCGTTGCAGGCCAGGTGCTGCAACTGACCGTTGTTGCCGCCGTCAGTCCACAGCCGCTGCAGCACGCTGCCCAGAACGACGCGTGCATAGTGCCGCCAGTCGCCACCGTCCCCACGTGCCTCAGGAATTATCGATCGCGCGATCGTCTCTGCATCCCATGGCGACTGCATGTCGGCGAGCGGAGACCAGGCCACAGCGCGGACATCCAGCGGGCTGAGGATCACATCGCCAGGGCGCAGGAAGCACCCGGTGTAATAGCCGCCAATGTCGGCGACGACCAGCTGATCGCCACGTCGGCGCAGTGAATCCAATGCCGTCGAAATGGCGACCGATTTGCCGGTACCGGGTGTACCGGCCAGCAGCAGGTTCTGGACCTCGAGCTCGTTTGGTATAGGTACGCCGCCGAGTATGAGAGTGGAATCCAGTCGGCGCTGCCGGATGACTCGGCGGAGCACGCCGGATGTCACCATCAATCCGCCGCGAAGATGATCCGCCTCCGGCCTCCTCCTGTGCAGCAGGTCGACCCGAAAACCGGGCCAAAGATCGAGCCGACCGCCGAACGCGAGAATGTAGTACCCCGCCAGCAGACTCCACGCGAGCGCATGGTCGCCATGTGCAACAAGTTCCAGGACCAGGACGGCTCCCACAATACGGCTGATCCAGCTCAGCGAACGTTTTAAAGCATCCATGATGATGTCTCCTCAATCCCACGGGCGCGGTACGCGGCGGTGGATCCAATGGACGTCGTCGCCACCCAGATCGATGCGGCGCCGTCGAGTCAGCCATAGCGCGATCACAGCGAGGAAGACCGCGCCGCTGATGGCAAAGGTTTCGACCGGACCCATGCGACCAGCGAACCGCTCTTGCCAGTACGGCATCTGAGTCGTTACAGGAAACTGCTGCATCCACCCGTTCGCTTGAATCGACGGCTGAAAGACTCCCGGCAGCTGCGCAATCCCCAGTGCCTGCTCAATCCGCTCGGGCAGGTAGTCATGCACGAAGATCGATTGAGTTTGCGGTGAGTCGTTCCGCGACTCCCAGCGCACGCCCAGGTAGCCACCAAGGACGGAGCCCACCATCGCCGCGAGCACCACGATGCGTATCCGGATTCCAAAACGGGTCATGGGTCGAGCGCTCATGGGGCACCTCCGCTACGGTGGTTATTTGCCAGATAGTTCGTGGCCTTGA
>JAJYPJ010000050.1 GCA_021795435.1 Pseudomonadota bacterium | reverse complement strand
TGCTTCAACTCACGAGCCTTTGGATCAAGCCTGCGCTGAAAGACTGGTCGATGCCACTCTCGATCATGTTATGCAACCCTGACGAAAAGCTGCCCGAGATCTTTCATCAGGGCATCCAGTTCTATGGGACATGATGCGGCCTCAAACTCGCGTTGAACGAGAGGGGCAAAGGTCGACCTTGCCCACTGCGGCCACTCGATTCTTGACCCCGACTCTGCATCTGGGCGAAGTCGGAGCGCCCCTAAACCAGCGAGCAGTTTCGGCGATTGCTGGCGGTTGCGCTGCAAGAGCATGGTCAATACCTTCGCGCATGCTTGTCATTTCCTGCCGCGAAGCAACTCGAAAGGGTCGCCATGGATTGCGCACCGCCGGCATCTCGTGGGTCTCCGGCGCAAAGTGCACGGCCTGGACGCGCCACGGCGCCGCCAAACCCAATGCCGCCGTGAACAACTCCATCATCGCATCCGACATCGCGCGCCCATCCGCTCTGCAAAGTTGCGCATCGAACGTCAGCCCGCTATCTTGCGTCAAGCGCCATGTCTACCACACGAAACGGCGCAGACCCCCGTAAGCCTGAGCTGAGGCACATGGTGCATCATCTTTGCTCGGGCTTACGGCGCTTGCCTCCGCGGGACGGTTAACTCGAACGTCTAAGAGCCTTTCACTACCGGCGTGAAATCGCTCCATTGTTCGACGCGGAACGCTCGGATGTCACGCACAGACGCTGGGAACCAGAGCATGGCCTTGAGCCCATGGATCGCTTGGTAGAGCTTCGCCAGGTCTTCCGAGTCGCTCACGTAGACGCTGCCCTGCCTCCACACGAAGCCATGCTTGGCAAGTTCAATGCGGATGTCGCTGTAGGCTGCAGAAACCCCTCTCGGGTGATGCTGCTCAGTGTCGGCGACGACGAGGTCGAACGCGATCGCGAACATCAGCCAGCCCCTGCTTCTGTGGGGTCAGCCTTGATGCGCGACGCGAGGTAATCAACTTCCTCGCCGGTGGTGAGAATGCGGATGCGCATCAACCAGTCGCCTTCTGACGCTGCGGCTTCGGCTTTGAGGACTTCGTAGGCTGGGCCATCAGCGCCGAATCGATGGAAGCGGCCACCAAGGTCGGAAGTGCTCGGGGGTGTCAGTTGCAGGTTGCTCATAGCGTTCTCTTGCTGGCGTGTATCGAGGCCGTCGTCGCGCACGATTCTACACCCGAGGCTCCATCCATCCCACTCGATTGCGTCGCCGTTTCTGGCTTCCCATCAACCAGAACACTGCCGTCCCATCAATCGGAACGCTGCCTGTTGACGCCGATGCAAAAGTGACCCACATGCCGGTCCACAGCTGAGCCATGGCAAACGATCTGCGTGCGGCATCAGGCCTGAATCTCGGTGCGTTCCAGATGGGTCACCGCAAACCCGGCGCATGGATCAAATTGGCGTCGGCGTCAACACGCAGTGATCTGCACGGCAGCTACGAACGGGGTCTTGCCGGGCTGCCACGGCCGGTCGAGCCACCATGCGGATTCTGGCTACGCTGACCGGGTGTGCTGGTATTCGCTGGCCACTTTGTCTGCACTGCTGGTGATGGCCACTTTGAACAGCTCTGCGGTCACAACACCGCCGCGCTCGTCATGTTTGTCCAATACCCAGTCACCAGATCCCGTTTTGGATCAAAGGGCGGATAAAGTGACATCGGCACCGGTCGATTGCAGATGATTCACTAGGCGATCCGCCTGCGATCTCGGAACCGCGATAGCCAGCAGGCGCTGCGCGCGCGAGGCGCCGACGTAGATCTTCCGTGCCTCCTCGTTTTCGGTCGTGCTGTCGGTGGCTGTCAGAAAGTCGAGAATCTTCCTAGCAGTCTTGGTCGACAGCACGACGCATACCGCGGGAAATTCCATTCCCTTCACGCTGTGGATTGTCCGCGCGGGATGCCCGACATGAGGTGCTTTGGACAGCGCTTTGGCCAAATCACGGTTGCGACGCAGCCGCAGATTGATTGACTGGCCGCCGTCAGCCGGCAGGAATGGGACGAGCATGTTGCGCGCATGCTCCAGCCACGCGTCCGCCGTGGCATAACGCTCGGGGTCGAAGCGCAGTGCCTCAGCCAGTTCGAGCGTACGCGGGCGCCAAGACTCTGGCGCGAGCTTGGTATCGACAATATGTTGATGGTAGGTCTTGTCGGCGGTGTGCCCCTCAAGCTCCACGATGATCTTGTGGAGGCCTTCCAGCGCATCCTTCCGGCCTCCAAGTTCAAACGAGAAGTGATAGTTGCTGACTGCGACGGCCAAGCGGTAGCTTAGATCCTTGGCGTCATCATCCACCGGGCGCCCCAAGGCTCTTGCCCCTATCCTCCGCGTCGCCGCCACGACCGGACACTCGCGGGCATCGAGCCCCATCGCATCGGTCAACTCGCGGAACTTGGTGCCGATGCTGTCCGGCGCACTCGTCCCGCAGTAGGAAAGCACTCGCACCGGGGTCGGTTCGTCACGGTGATCGCCGAGAGCCTCGTCAATGGCATCGCGTGTGCCGGGGGCGCGAAACGCGACGATGGCCCTGGCGATATGGCAGCTTGAACGGAAGTTGCCGGTCATCGGCAACCGCTCGTGGTCAGGGAATGTGTCGGCAAACGTCGAGAGTTCACTGGTGACGCCGCCACGAAAGCCATAGATCGCCTGGTGGGGATCGCAGATCACCTTCACCGGAACGCCGGCGTCACGGAACCAGCGGATGATATCGAGGTCCACCGGATTGCACTCCTGTGCTTCGTCGACAATCAGTTCCCGGAAGCGCGCCGCGAAGGCGCGGGATAGGACACTCAAAGTCACCGGATTGCGCAACCGGTTTAGCGCGATCTCGCGGGCATCGGTGAAATCCAGCTCTCCGCGCACAAGGAAGGCCACACGCATCTTACGGGCAGCCGTTTCATAGGGCGCGGTCGTTCTGTTGAAACGTTGTTGCGCGAGCTGTTCCGGAATCGCATTGCCGCTGGACCGGTCGAAACATTCGAGCGGCAACGCTTGTGCCCCGGGAAACGGCTGGATGAGCTTCTCGTCCTTGTCGGGAATAAGGCGAGGACGTTCCGCACATCCGGGCACCCCGAAGGGGGCGATCAGGAATTGCCAGAGGAAGGCATCGAACGTGCCGATGAAATGCGGGAATGCCGGCGTACCGATCAGGCTTTCCCGGCGCAACCGGTCCTCAAGCTCCGAGACCGCGGCTATCGTGAATGATAGAAAAGCGATGCCCTGCCCAGACGAACGGTCGGCGAGCAGCCTGCGCGCACACTCGACCAATACTCGTGTTTTGCCCGCACCTGGACAGGCGACGACGAAGGCAGAGCCGTCATGTCTGATAATCCGCGCTTGTTCCTCAGTCGGCGTAAACACTCCCGCGCTCATGACACCAAGGCATTGACAGCACGAGCGAGGTAGCTGGGCACGGTGAAGACCTGGCCCGCGTTGATCTCTTCAGCGAGAAGCTGCGCGTAGTCGCCCTTTGGCGTGTCCTCGAACAGCTTCTGGATAGCAGCCGCCTTGTCACTACCGTCAAGTGCGGCCGCCGCGTCCCACTTTTGCGCGGAACGGGGATGCAACTTGAGGTAGAGACGTTTCAGCAAATCCCCGTTCCCCGCCGTGACCAGCTCGGACTCCAGAGAGTAGTCATTGACAACAACGTCGAGGAGTTTGCTTGCATCGAGTTCCGCCGCGACTGCCTCTAGGGCTCGTTTGCGCTGCTGGCCTGGAGATTCCGCCCCCACCTCTGTTCCACCGCCATCGCCGTCGGTGACCACGACCAGCCGGTCGGCGATACAAACATCTTCGAACGGCGTCAGCAAAAGCTTGACATAGGGTGTGAAATCGACGCCGTCGATCGGCACGAACACGGCCGACCGGAACAACCGGAGCTTGTCGGCGTCGTCCTTTAGTACGAACTTCTTGGCAATAACGGGTAAGAGCAACGCTTCGGCAACACCCTCGACAAGCAGCACGCGCCCACCGAATAGTAGTGCGGATTTGGTCACGTCGAGATAGCGGTCGACCTTGCGACGCTCGACTGGATCCAACGCCAGCTGCGCCAATGGGATGCAGCGCGTTACCCGCCGCGGCGAAGAAGCTAAGCCGACCGCTACCGGCGCGGAGGAGCTCCCGTCCAGCGATGACGAGTCAGCCTGCTTCGGCGCCCCGGTCGCCGCTGACGGCTTCGGCAGAAAAGAACGGAAGAACACCAGCTTGCTGCTTTCCACCCACGCCGACAGGTTTGGTGAATGCGTCGCGACGACGATCTGCAGCTCACCGGCAGGTCCCTGGTGGCCCGGTTTCGGCTGACGCGACTTCTCGGCCTGCTCGTCGAGGAAGCTCAGCACGGCTGCCTGCAGTTGCGGATGCAGGTGCGCCTCGGGTTCCTCCACCAAGAACAGGGTCAAATCGGCGTCATTGACCTTCTCTAGTTCGACGGCGATCGTCGCCATATACAGCAGATTTGCATAACCGTGGCCCGAGTAGCGCAGATCTTCAGGCTCGATGCCGTGATCGGCAAGCTTGAAACGTAGGTCGCGCGCGATGTCAATCAGCTTCTCATCATTCGCGAACCCGAGTGCCACCGACTGCCGGCGCACGCCCGAGGTGAGCGCGCTCAGCCCGACATCCACCGCTCCGCCGACCTTCGTCAGGATCTCCGCATCAGCACTGCGCCGCAGCGTCTTCGCCAGCTCTTCTGGATCTCCGTCATCGAGAAAGTGATTCAGGAGCGCATAGATGCGTGTGGGATTACCAGATGCAAGCGCCCGTTTCGCATCGCGCAGAGGTGGAAGGTAGACGTGCCGGATCGTCTCGTGGCAACCGGGCTCCGGTGTTCCATGTTGGTACCCGCCCCAAAGCACCGGCCGCACTGGGTACCGAACAGTGCTCTCGTCGTACTTCAAACCAAAGACGCAGCCGGTGATAGCTTCGTCGGTGGCCGCTGAGATCAGGCGCCCCTGCTGCGCGGGAGTGAGTTCATCGAAGGTTGCGATGATCTCGAACTTGCGCTCCGCGCTTCCGAACCGGATATCAGTTGTCTCGCAATACAGCTCGCGCCGCCCGGCCACCGGCGTGGTCAATAGCCGGATGGCGTCGATCGCATTGCTCTTGCCGCCGTTGTTTTCCCCAATCAGGGTTGTCAGGCCTTTGTATAGATGGACTTCCGCTCGCTCAAATGAGCGGAAGTTGCTGAGCGTCAATTTCGTCAGGTACATCCCCCCTCCCGTATTCTCTCGCCCGCAGACACGTGACCTTCACGCCACGATGTCAACTCCTGAAGCTGTCCACTTCCGATCTGTGCGAATTCACCAGATAGCATGAAGTCGAAGGGCCGGAATGGGGAACTCTGCCTCTCTGCGCCTCGGGCTGCAACGTCGGCTGCCTTCAGATCTGCGGTCCTTGACGCGGCGGTGATGCTGGGCATGCGGCAACCTCGGCTTGTTCGCGATCGCTGAAAAAGGGCAGGACGGTCTGACCATTGTCCGGGCGCACGAACTGCACGAAGCGCATGCGCCCGGGGGGCGACGGCGCGAGGGGTACGTGGGCGTAGACCGTCGACTTGAGCAAAGCCTTGAAGAACGCATCTTCGGCACGGGCGATTTCATTGGGTCCCGTACTCTGACGAGCGGCCTGCAGTAGATCCTGGAGCCGTTTTGCGGACGCCATGGCTGAGGAGCGGGGGCAGTGATCAGTCGACATCCGTGAGGAGCGAACTCATGGTGACGCCGAGTCCTTTGGCGACCCGACGCAACGTCGCCAGGGTGATGTTCTTTTCACCCCTTTCGATGGCGGAGTAGTAGGCACGATGCATATGGATGCGGTCCGCGAAATCGTCCTGGCTGAGCGCGATGGCGAGGCACCGCGCGCGGATCGCCTGTCCGAGCTGCAACACGAGGGGATTCTTCTTGGCCATGGCAGGCTAGGGCGGCGCTACTTTCCCCCCTCTACTACTGTATAGATAGACTACCTATAGGTTTCATCTTGTGCAATCTTCGAGCCCTCTTCGGGCCACCCCGTTCGACTGCTCGCTGAGGCTCTTTGCCGCGCGGGGCTGCCCATGGGCTCTTTGTGCCGAGTTGTCATGCGTGGGTGCACTGTGACCGGCGTATCGGTGGCCTGCAGACCGAGGCCTATTCTGACCCCCCGATGGACGGAAGCATGACGGCATCGTATGGGGACGAAGGCATAGCGTGCACCGGCCGCCCGAAATGATGCCATCCGCTTCGGAATCCACCATGCGTTCGAAACGTTCCCGTCGAATCCTGCCAAAGCGGATGCCGGAAAAGGCTCAGCGCCACGAGCAGGACCACGAGCCAGCCAGGAGAACGGCCATGAGCGATTCTGTGAATTTCCCGACGTCCCAAGCGGTCGTCGTCGATTGGAATGAGCCGCACCTGCAGAAGCTGTTGCAGCGTGTGCAGTCCTGGCAACTGGACCAGCGCAGCGGGTATGCTTCGCAGGCGGTGCGCCTGTTTCTCGGCTGGAACGCACCGAGCAGCCGGCCAGGAATGCTGGTGTGGCGGGACGCGAACGCGCTGGTGCTGCAGACGACGTATCCGCTGCCGGTGGGCGAGCGCGTCCGCATCGAGCGGCCGCACGTGGCCCAAGGGATTTGGGGCGAGGTAGTGCAGGGCCGGCTGGGGCAGCGTCCCGGCGACGCCGAGCAGGGCATCTGGATCCACTGGGTGAGGATCCATGCACAGCATGACTGAAAGGCCGGAGCTGCTGCGCACGATCCTTGCTGACCCAGGTCGTTGGTAGGGTGCCGTCGTGAGGTGGATGCGCGGACTCACGTCCGCGAGTTCGTGAAGACTTGTGCGAGGATCGCGCAAGAGGCGCCATCGGAGCGGTGGCCGATCCGAGGCGCAGATCTCGGCGCAGCGGCACCCAGACGGACCGCTCGAGGTATCAGCGGCGTTCCGGTCGCCGATCCAGCCACGGTGCGAATTCGGCCGCAGGCAGCGGGTGGCCCAGCAGGAAGCCCTGCACCTCGTCGCATTCGAGTTCGCGCAGATACTGCTGCTGGGCGTCGGTTTCGACGCCCTCGGCAATGACCTGCAGATTGAGCCCCCGGGCCATGGCCATGATGGTGCGGACGATGCCGCAGGTCTTCTCGTCCGCCGGGATGCCGGCGACGAAGGACTGGTCGATCTTGATGAAGTCCGCGGGGACATCCCGGAGGTGCGCCAGCGAGGAGTAGCCGGTGCCGAAATCGTCGATGGCCACGGCGATGTGCAGGCCGCGCAGCTCTTCCAGTAGGGTACGGGCGCGCGCCGGGTCCGGAAACATCATGCTCTCGGTGATCTCGACCATGAACTGGTCGCCGGGCATGCCATGCGCCTGCAGCGCCTCGCCGATCGCCCGCACGCAGGTGGCATCGTGAAACTCCCGGGCCGACAGGTTGATGGCCATGCGCAGGTCGGGGAGACCGGCGGCGCGCCAAGCCTGCCACTGCCGGCAGGCTTCATGGGCCACCCAGCGGCCGATCGGCACGATCAGGCCGGTTTCCTCCGCCAGCGCGATGAACTCGAGCGGCGGCATCAGCTGCCCGTCCGGCTGGCGCAGCCGGATCAAGGCCTCGACCCCGGTGACGCCACCGTCCTGCAGGCGCACGGTGGGCTGGTAGTGCAGGACAAAGCCATCATGTTCAAGTGCCTGGCGCATCCACGCGGTCTTGGTGAAGATGGTAGCGGCGGTTGTCCCGAGGTCGCTGGCGAAAAACTCGTAGCGATTGCGCCCGCAGGACTTGGCGCGGTACATCGCCAGGTCGGCCGCCTTGAGCAGGCCGTCCGGATCGAGCCCGTCGGTCGGATAGAGGCTGATCCCGATGCTGGCGCTGGTCGGAATCGGCCGTTCGCCGTCCACGTACGGCTGGTCGAGGCTCTCCAGCAGCCGCTGGGCGACGGCGGCGGCGCCGACCGGCGTGTCGATGTCCTCGACCAGCACGGCGAATTCATCACCACCCAGGCGCGCCACCGTGTCCATGTCGCGCACCGCGCTGCGGGCCTGCCGCGCCACCCACTGGAGCAGTCGGTCGCCGGTCGCATGGCCCAGGGTATCGTTCACCTGCTTGAAGCCGTCCAGGTCGAAGAACAGCAGGGCGACGCGGGTACCGCGCCGCTTGGCCCGCAGCAGGGCTTCCTGCAGGCGGTCGCCGAACAGCGACCGGTTCGGCAGGCGGGTCAGCAGGTCGTGATGGGCCATGAACTCCAGTTGCTGGCGCGCCAGTTGCGTTTCGGTGACGTCGCGCACCAGGCCGAACACGCCGATGCTGCGGCCGCTGACGTCCAGGACCGGGCTGTACTGGATTTCGTAGGTCAGCCCCCTGAACGCGGTCACCGTCGCCGCCCGTTCGCCGCGCAGCGCCTGGCCGACCGCAGTGAGGATGTCCGGATACACTTTGAACAGGTCGTATGCGCAGTGGCCCAGGAGTTGCGTCGCGGCCAGTCCCGCCGTTTCCAGGGCCTTGCCTGCGCAAAAGTTAAACGTGGCGTGCTCATCCAGAATGAACAGCGCGATCGGGGCTTGGCTGACCACCACGTCCAGGCGCGCCTGCGTCTGTTCCAGCCGGGCGACGATGTCCTGCAGCGGTCCCAGATCCCGGTAGATGCTGTAGAACGCTACGTTCTGGCCGTCGTGGACGATCGGCGCCGCCAGGATCGAGACCGGCAGCACCGATCCGTCCTTGCGCCGCCGCAGCGTCTGGTGTTCGGCATCCATGCCCGTCAGCGCCGTTCGATTCAAACCCAACGCCTCGGCGCGCAGGGATTCGGGAACGATCAGCGCGTCGATATCGGCGCCGAGGACCTCCGTCCGGGCATAGCCGAACAGCGTCAGGAAACGCGGATTGGCGGCCAGGATCCGGCTCGCGCGGTCGAGCACCACGATCGCCTCGGGCGCGTGCTCGAACAGCGCGCGCAGGTAGGACTGGTCCATGGCGGATGCGGCGGCCTCGGGGGCGTTCGCAGCGGCCATCTCGCGCACACGCAGGGCGTAGGGCGACGCACCCGTCGCGCCCAGCGCACTGATCGCCACGTGCGCACGAATCGGCATGCCCTCGGCGCCGATCAGGTTGACCGGCCACTCCGTGCCGGTACCATCGTTGCGCCGGACCTTGATCTCGCGCATGAGGGCGCGGGCACCCGGCGCGACCTCGCGCAACGTGCGGCCCAGCCGCCCGATCGAGCCCCAGGGCCTGATGGGCCCTCGGATTGCAGTCCAGGATCACCGCGCCATCGGTCAGCAGCCAGGCGTCGTTCGCGTGCTCGATGGCCAGGCGGTACCAGTCGGCGGTTTCCGATGCGGTCGCGTGCATGCAGCCGGAACTCCTTTCAGGTCGAGACGAACGCAACCGCGGCAACCGCGAAGGATCCCGCCGCTCCGGCGGGATCGGTCGATCGTGCGCGGGTTCCGTGCGCGACCGGGCGCGCAGGCGATGTTCGGTCAGGGTCGGGCCGTTGTCCATAGCTCACCGCAACGAAGGCACCGCGCGTCCGGCACCCCCGGCCTCCCGTTCACGGCAGTCGGCAGACACGTAGGTTCGTTGCGCGAGCGTCCCGCCGCCCTCGGTGAATGCGCCCCACTCGCCGCATCGAGCCGAAGCATGGTAGCGATCAGCTTCGTGACACGCCCAGACGCGGGTGAGCCTGCACCAACTCCGTCTCGCCAGGATCGTGTTCAGCACGAGCGCGGCGATCAGGAAGCCACCGAATGTCAGCGCCAGTCGGCCGTCGAAGAATCGCAGGTACAGCGTGGGGCCTCCGATCAGGATCAGCACAGCCGCTTGGGCGAGCAGATAGCGATCCACCAGTCTGGAACAGGCCTGCTGCAGCGGGGCCATGGCACATCTCCCAATGGGCGTCATCGCCCAATCGCATTCCACAGCTTTCGATCGGGCAGTGTTGCGACCCGATGGGTTACCTGACCTTGGTTCACAGTAGGGGCACGGAACTGTGATCCGCTTTGCAAACGCCTGCGGGCTGAATCGCCCCACGGTTGGCTACGATTGCAGATCGTTGCAGTCGCTCCATCCCGTTGTGACTATGCTGCCTACTGCCGCCGACTGGCGGTGCAAACCCCATGCGTGCCGAGAAATGCCATGAGTGCCGTTGCCGCGACCACCCGCAATCCTTTCGTCGTCGAAACGCTGTTCGCTCCGAACGCTGCAGGCCCGGTCGGTCGGATCGCCTGCCCTCGGATGCGCGATCTGGGATCGATGGACATCCACGCCATGGCTCATGCATTGGCCGCCGTAATCATGACCGCGCATCTCGATAGTGCGTCGAATACGACGATCATCCTCGACGTGGAAGAGACCATTGTGCCGCTGTACGTCGACTTCGCGATCCAGGATCTGCTGAACCACAAGTTCCAGGGTGGGGTCATGGTCCTATGCAATGGCGCAACCAGCCACGACGACGACAGCTCGCTGCCAAAAGCGCTGTGCATCAATGTCTGCGCGGTCAACCGCTCCGGTTCGCTGTGGCACCCAATCCGCCAGCACTTAGTGCCGGCGCAGATGAATTTCAGCGATATATCCTGAAGACGGTAGAGTGCTTGTGCCAGTTTTGCGCAGCAGCGAATTCTGCCCGATGTGCGGCGGCTACGTGAGTTGGAAGCAGAGAACGGCCGGCTGAAGAAGCTGCTGGCGGAGGCCCATCTGGACATCGAGGCGCTGAAGGTGGTGACGCGGAGAAAATCGTGGGCCCGACGGCGCAGCGGGCCGCGGTGGCGATGATGCGGGAACGAACCGCCATCTCCGAACGCAGGGCCTGCGCGCTGCTCGGGCTGTCCCGATCGGTGTTGCACTACGAGGCGCGCGTGCGCCCTGCGGACGCGGCCCTTCAGGCACGGCTGGTCGAATTGGCGCAGGAGCGGCGCCGTTTCGGCTATCGGCGTCTGCACGCGTTGTTGCGCCGCGAAGGCATCGAAGCCAACCACAAGCGTGTGCACCGTCTGTACCTTCGCGCATGCTGGGTCATTTCCCGCCGCGAAGAAACTCGAAAGGATCGCCATGACCTTGATCGCCCGATTCATACGCATGCGTGACCTCGTGCTCGCGCCTCACAACACATGGTCAGTGATTGCTGATGAAAACGCGACATCACAATCGATCTACACCACTTGGGTGCTGTGGCTTGCGGCGATCCCACTGGTGGCGAGTCTTATGGCACTCGCCATCTACGGTAGTCAGCTACCGCTTGGGTTCTCATTGAGCCTGCGCATGGGGAGCGCAACGGCACTGCTCAGCTATGCGGGTGATCTGATCGAAGTCCTTGCGTTGGCCTGGTGCGTTAGCGCTCTTGCACCCAGCTTCGGGGGCAGCAAGGATCGTGTGCAGGCACTGAAGGCTGTCGCCTATGCCTATACCCCGATTTGGATCACCAGCGCACTGATGCTCCTTCCCCCAACGTGGCCGCTGGCTGCTGCCATCGGACACGTTGCTGATGGTTACGCCATCTATCTGCTCTACATCGGTCTGCCTGCGACCATGAGGTGTCCGCAGGACCGCGCTGCAGGCTACGTGGTGGTGACCGTGATCATCAATCTGCTGCTGCTGATGCTCGGCGCATTGCTGTTGCCGCCCCTAGCCCTGCTCGGTCGTATTCTTTGAAAATCATCCTTGGCCGCCGCGTCTGCAGCGGACGTGGGCTTGGCTTATTCTCGACAGCTAGCAGTTGCACGGTGCGATCGAACCTGGCATTGGCGCCAGCAGGTGATGTTTTCGAAACGCGCCCAACGTGAGGGTTGGGGGAGATAGACTACTAGGGTAATCGTGCGGCACGTTTGACTCCAAGGGGGGGAAGTCATGTCGGAAGCACCGCAGTCAGATAGTGGTTCGGGTGCGCCGGTCGCCTACTCAGGTGCCTGGCGTCGGCTGGGTGCGTTTTGCATCGATGGCCT
>JAJYPJ010000049.1 GCA_021795435.1 Pseudomonadota bacterium | reverse complement strand
TGAGGCGTTGTCGGCCCCGGCATCGGACCCGGGGCGAGACAGTGCCGCATGCGCCGTCCACAGGGCGTGAATCGGGCCAGATGAACGGCGTCCCATGCCAGCCGCCGGCGGCATGGCCGAATTGACGGCGATCAAGCATCTTTCGAAAAGCTTGCGTGATGATGCCCATGTCGTAAGGCGCACGATGCCCAGGACGGGTAGCCCGCTCAACGCGGAGCCGACGGCGCGCAGCACCCCGCATTCCCATCGCCCCGGGAGGCCTTGATGAACACCGAAAATGGCCCCCGGTCGCAGACTGCGGACCTGGCGGTCGTTTCGACGGTCGGCGCAACCGGTTTCCTGGCGCGGCTCCGGGCGCATTGGTGGCTACTCCTCGTGGCCGCCCTCCTTGCATTGGCGGTCGCTGCCGTCATGGTCCTGCGCTTGGGGCGGCCCAGCGGACCGACCTACCGGGTCGTGAATGTCACGCGCGGCGACCTCAACGTGCAGGTGACCGCGACCGGGACGCTGCAGCCGATCAACCAGGTCGAGGTGGGGAGCGAGGTATCCGGAACCGTCGAGTCGGTCCTGGTCGATGTGAACGACCGCGTGGCCCGCGGGCAGGTTCTGGCGCGACTGGACACGTCGCGGCTCCACGACCAGCTCGTCCAGTCCGAGGCCGCGCTCGACGCGGCCAAGGCCCAGGTGGCGCAATCGCAGGCAACCGTCACCGAAGCGCGCCTTCAGTACAGCCGACTCACCCGCATGGCAACGCTGAGCCAGGGGCGCGTGCCATCGAAGCTGGACCTCGATACCGCCAAGGCAGCGCTCCAGCGTGCGGAAGCGGCACTGGCGGTCGCCCGGGCAGGCGTCGACCAGGCGCAGGCGGCCGTCAGATCCAACGACACGAGCCTGGCGAAGGCGACGATTCGGTCCCCGATTGATGGCGTCGTTCTTCTGCGCAGCGTCGAACCCGGCCAGACGGTGGCGGCGTCATTGCAGGCGCCCGTGTTGTTCACACTGGCCGAAGACCTCACGCAAATGGAACTCGATGTCGACGTCGACGAGGCCGATGTCGCCCAGGTCGCCGATGCGCAGTCGGCGACATTCACCGTCGATGCGTGGCCGGGCCGCGTCTTTCCCGCACGGGTCAAGCGAGTCAGCTTTGGTTCGCAGACGAAGGACGGCGTGGTGTCGTACCTGACCGTCCTCAACGTCAACAATGCAGACCTCAGCCTGCGCCCCGGCATGACGGCGACCGCTGAAATCCGGGTCGCCGAGCGCAGGAATGTGTTGCTCGTCCCCAACGCCGCGCTCCGGTTCGCGCCGGTTGCCCCGCAGCCGGCGCCGTCGAGTGGAGGATTCCTCGGCCGCCTTATGCCACATCCTCCACACCCCATCAGCGCCCGTGCAACCAGCGTCAAGGGCGCTGAACGGCCCATCTGGGTCCTGCGCAACGGGCAGCCGGTCGAGCTCGTCGTGACCACGGGAGCCAGTGACGGCCGGTTCACCGAAATCACCGGCGGCGCGCTGCAGCCGGGCATGGCAGTGATCACCGAGGCCATTTCGGGAGCGCCGTGATGGGCGACGGGAACAGCGCCGATGCGCCGCTGATCGAATTGATTGGCGTCACCAAGACGTACGGCGAGGGAGCTGCCGCGTTGCAGGCGCTTCGCGGTGTCGATCTTCGCGTCGAACAAGGCGAATTCGTCGCCATCATGGGACCCAGCGGATCCGGCAAGTCGACCGTCATGAACATCATTGGTTGCCTAGACATCCCCACGACCGGCAGCTATCGATTCCGCGGGATGGCGGTCGAGCGGCTCAGCCGGAACCAGCGCGCCCTGTTGCGCCGGAACTACCTCGGCTTCGTCTTCCAGGGATACAACTTGCTGGCACGGACCAGCGCACTGGAAAACGTGGCGCTGCCGCTTCTCTATCGTGGCGAAAGCGTGTCCCGCCGGCATGCCGCGGCGCGCGAGGCGCTGGCGGCCGTGGGCCTGTCGGACCGCGAGAGCCACATGCCATCGGAACTATCCGGCGGCCAGCAGCAGCGCGCCGCCATTGCCCGTGCCATCGTGACCCATCCGGCCGTTCTCCTCGCCGACGAACCGACCGGCAACCTCGACACCCATCGCAGCCGCGAAATCATGGAATTGATCGCCACGCTCAATCGCGATCGCGGCATCACGGTCCTTCTGGTGACTCACGAACCGGACATGGCGGAGTACGCGCGCCGCATTGTGAGGTTCGTCGATGGCATGGTCGAAAGTGACCGCCCCAGGATGGAGCCGGCCTGATGTTCTGGAACACGCTCGCGCTGGCCATCAAGGAAATCCGCAGGAACCTGATGCGGTCGTTCCTGACCGTGCTCGGCATCCTCATCGGCGTCGCCGCGGTCATCACGATGGTGACCCTCGGCAATGGCGCCACGGCGGCCGTGTCCGAGAGGATCGCCAGCCTGGGCAGCAACTTGCTGATGGTCCGGCCAGGGCAACGGCTGGGACCAGGGCGGGACAGCGCGGGCGCTCCACCATTCAAGTTGGCCGACGCCCAGGCCATCGAGAACCAGATCGGTGGCATCAAGGCCATTGCGCCGACCGTCTCGCGCACGATCACCGTGGTCCACCTGGCAAACAACTGGTCGACGAGCGTGGTCGGCACCACGCGCGACTACTTCACCGTCGGCAATTGGCGCCTGGCCGCAGGCCGCGTCTTCAACGAAGCCGAGCAACGCAGCGGCAAGGCCGTCTGCGTGGTCGGCCAGACCGTGCGCGCGAATCTCTTCGGCAGCGAGAACCCCGTGGGCAGCACGATTCGCGTCGGGCGGTTCACCTGCGAAGTCATTGGCCTGCTGGTATCCAAAGGTCAGGCGTCGATGGGCATGGACCAGGACGACACCATCGTCATGCCCCTGCGCACGGTGCAACGCCGCATCACGGGCAATCAGGACGTGCGCATGTTGCTGGTTTCCGTATCCGATGGAACACCAACCTCGGTCGTCCGTCGCAACATCGAATCCCTCCTGCGCGAACGCCGCCACATCACCGCCAGCGAAGACGACAACTTCAACGTCCTCGACACCCGGGAAATCGCCGACACGCTCTCGGGGACGACGCAGGTGCTGACGTTGCTGCTCGGTGCGGTCGCCGCAGTCAGTCTCCTGGTTGGCGGCGTCGGCATCATGAACATCATGCTCGTGTCGGTGACCGAGAGGACCCGCGAGATCGGCATCCGCTTGGCCATCGGCGCGCTGGAACGCGAGGTCATGCTGCAGTTCCTGATCGAGGCCGTCGTGCTATCGACCCTCGGTGGCCTCGCAGGCGTCCTCCTCGCCACGGTCGGATCAATCGTGCTGACGCGGGTGATGGAGGTGCCGTATCTGTTCAACGCGACTATCAACATCCTTGCTTGCGCCTTTTCCGCCGCCATCGGCGTGATCTTCGGCTATTTCCCGGCACGCCGCGCCGCGCGCCTCGACCCCATCGTTGCCCTGCGCCACGAGTGACTCGAGCAGCCATGTCGGCCCATGGACCGCCCGCCGCCACCCTGTTCAGGGGCCAACCGGCACGCGGGCCTGCCGACCCCTCGATTTGCGCTACCCTCGAGAGCCGCGAGCGACCGACACGGCCTCGGACGGCCCATCAGGGCCTCCATCGCCCCGTTGCCGTGCATGGGGCGTGTCGGGCGAGCGCGGAACGGGATCGCCTTACCCTAGGCTTGCGTACTGCCCGTGAGGGGGGTCGAAACGCATGACGTCCATGCCGCAGCCCGGAATGGCAAGATGCATCGAGCCCGCGGCGCTGCAGGCCCTCATCGACCTGCTCGCGCAGGAGGGTTATCTCATCGTCGGCCCGACGCGCCAGGACGATGCCATCGTCTACGACCGCATCGCCGGGCTCGACGACCTACCGGCGGGCTGGACCGATGTCCAGGCACCCGGCCATTACACGCTGGTCCGTCGGGACGACGATGCCTTCTTCGGATACGCGGTCGGCCCGCACTCATGGAAGCGCTTCCTACACCCTCCCGTGGAAACGTTGTGGCGCGCCCTGCGCGACGGGGACTCGTTCACCCTGGCTGCGCCGAGCGCCCCGGCTCCGCGCTACGCCCTGTTCGGCGTTCGCGCCTGCGACCTGCGCGCGATCGCCATCCAGGACCGCGTGTTCCGCGACGGTGCCCATGTGGATCATGCGTACGCCGATCGGCGCCGCAGCGCATTCATCATTGCGGTGAACTGCGGCGTTGCCGGTGGCAACTGCTTCTGCGTGTCCATGGGTAGTGGACCTCGGGCGGACGCGGGGTTCGACCTCGCGTTGACGGAACTGATCGATGCGGCAGGCCATCGTTTCCTGCTTGAGGTCGGCAGTGATGCAGGGGCGGCCCTGTTGGCACGCATCGACAACGTCGAAGCCTCGATGGCCGACGTCGATTCGGCCAAGGCCGTCGTGAGCCATACGGCGGCCCACATGGGTCGCCACATGGAGACCCGGGGTCTCAAGGAGCTCTTGCAGGGTCAACCGCAGCATCCACGATGGGACGACGTCGCTGCGCGATGCCTGGCGTGTGGCAACTGCACCATGGTTTGCCCGACGTGTTTCTGCACCACGATCGAGGACCACGGCAGCATCGACGGATCCAGCGCCGAGCGCGTACGGACCTGGGATTCATGCTTCACCCTGGATTTCTCCTATATCCATGGGGGCAGCGTTCGCACGTCGACGCGCTCGCGCTATCGGCAGTGGCTGACCCACAAGCTGGCGCATTGGATCGACCAGTTCGGGGTCTCCGGTTGCGTCGGCTGTGGGCGCTGCATCGCATGGTGTCCGGTCGGCATCGACATCACCGAGGAGGTGGCGACACTGCGCGTGGCAGTCGAGGCAGGGAATGAGGCGGGCCATGAACACGATTGAGGCGAGCCTGCGGGACCACCCGCTGTTTGCCGACCTTGAGGACGCGATGCTCAGGCAGGTCGCCCGCTGCGCGCGAACCCGCCACTTCGATGCCGGGCAGTACCTCTTCCGCGAGGGTGGGCCAGCCGACGCGTTCTTCCTCGTACGCCAGGGCCTGGTGGCACTCGAGGCCCATGCGCCCGGCGGCGTGGCCATCCTGTTCTCGACGCTCGGCACCGGCGAAATCGTCGGCGCCTCATGGCTGGTGCCGCCCTACCGGTGGATGTTCGATGCGCGGGCATCGACGGCGACCCATGTGATCAGCGTCGACGCGGCCTGCCTGCGCAGCCAATTCGAGACGGACCACGACCTGGGCTATGCCCTCATGACGCGTTTCCTGCCCGCCTTTGTGAAGCGGCTGCACGCAACGCGGCTCCAGATGTTCGATCTATATGGCGGACCGACGTCATGATGCCGACGATGGACGGGGATGCATGGCGGCCCAGCGTCTATCGCGTCGCCCGCGTCGTGCGCGAGTTCGAGGAGGTCGTCACTTTGACCCTGCGCCCGGAAGGCGGGAACCGCCCGGCGTTCATGCCGGGACAGTTCAACATGCTCTATGCCTTCGGCGTCGGCGAAGCCGCGATCAGCATCTGCGGGGAGGACGAAGGCCAAGGCGGGTTCGTGCACACGATACGTCGTGTCGGCGCCGTCAGCCACGCACTGGCCTCCGTCTCCGAGGGTGACGCCGTCGGCCTGCGGGGGCCCTTTGGCAAAGGTTGGCCGTTGTCGGAGGCGGAACGGGGCGACATCGTCTTCGTCGCCGGCGGACTGGGTCTCGCGCCGTTGCGGCCCGCGATCGAGCATGTCCTCCAGCATCGATCCCACTACCGGCGGGTGACCCTCCTCTTCGGGACGCGCAATCCGCACACCATGCTCTTCGAATCGGATTTCGGTCGATGGCGCCGCGGGGCGGAAGTCGATGCCGTGGTGACCGTCGATCAAGCGGACGCGGCTTGGCGGGGCAGTGTCGGCGCCGTGCCGGCGCTGGTACCCCGGGCAACGTTCGATCCGAAAGAAACCATGGCCATGGTATGCGGGCCGGAAGTCATGATGCGATTCGCCGTGGCGTCGCTTCGCGATGCCGGCGTGCCGGCCGAGTCGATCCACGTCTCCATGGAGCGCAACATGAAATGCGCCATCGGCCTCTGCGGCCGTTGCCAGTACGGGCAGGACTTCATTTGTCGGGATGGACCCGTCATGCGGTACGACCGCGTGGCGAGTCGCTTCAGCATCCGGGAGATCTGAGATGCGCAACCGGCCCCATCTCGCCGTATGGAAGTTCGCATCCTGCGACGGCTGCCAGTTGTCCCTGCTGGACTGTGAGGATGAACTCCTGGCGCTGACCGAGGCAATCGAGATTGCCCACTTCACCGAAGCGACGCGGACCAGTCTTCCGGGACCCTACGACCTGTCGTTGGTGGAAGGATCGATCACCACGCCAGTCGATGCCGAGCGAATCCTCGAGGTGCGCCGCCAGTCGAAGGTTCTCGTCACGATCGGTGCATGTGCCACGGCGGGTGGCATCCAGGCGTTGCGCAACGCCGGAAACATGCAGGACATCGTGGCTGCGGTGTATCCGTCGCCGCAATACATCCGGGCGCTGGCGACGTCCACCCCGATCTCGGCCCACGTGCCCGTGGACTTCGAACTTCGCGGCTGTCCAATCAACAAGGCGCAGTTGCTCGAGGTCATTTCCGCCTTCCTCGCGGGTCGCAAGCCCGTGATTCCGTCCTACAGTGTCTGCATCGAGTGCAAGCGCCGCAGCAATGTTTGCGTGATGGTGCAGGGCATTCCATGCCTGGGCCCGATCACGCATGCGGGCTGCGGCGCCATCTGCCCCGCTTATCGACGTGGCTGTTACGGTTGCTTCGGTCCCATGGAGTCCCCCAACGCCGCGGGACTCACCCGGGAATGGCAAGCTCGCGGTGCATCGTCGCTGCAAATCAAACGCGTCCTGCGCAGCTTCAACGCAGCCGCTGAAGCATTCCAGGCCGAGTCGTTGAAACATGGAGACTGAGAACACCCCCTGGCCCGCTTGCCCGTTCTGGGAACGGTGACGCATGGCGACCCGGACACTCCGTGTCGATGCTATTGCCCGCGTGGAAGGGGAGGGCGCGCTTGATCTCGATATACGAGATGGCCGCGTGGCGTCCGCACGGCTGCGCATATTCGAGCCGCCGCGTTTCTTCGAGGCAATCCTGCGCGGGCGGGGCCACGAGGAGGCCCCGGATATCGCCGCGCGCATCTGCGGCATTTGCCCGATCGCCTACCAAATGAGTGCCGTTCATGCCATCGAGCAGGCATTCGGCGCCCGCGTCGAGGGTCCCCTCCGCCAGCTGCGTCGCCTGATCTACTGCGGTGAATGGATCGAAAGCCACGCGCTGCACATTGTCCTGCTCCATGCACCGGACTTCCTCGGGTTCGAGGACGGCATCCGCATGGCCCGGGATCACGGCGACAGGGTTCGCGCCGGACTGGCGCTGAAAAAAGCGGGCAATGAAATCATGCGGGTCCTCGGCGGCCGGGAAATCCATCCCGTCAACGTCCGGCCGGGTGGCTTCCACCGCGTGCCGACCCGCGCCGAACTGGAGCCTCTTGCCACGCAACTCGTGGAGGCCCGTGCCCACGCAGTCGATCTGCTGCGCTGGGTCGCTACGTTCCCGTTTCCGGAATTCGAGCGCGACTACGAATTCGTGGGCCTGCGCCATCCAGACGAGTATCCCTTCAATGAAGGGCGTCTCGTGTCCAATCGCGGCATCGACATCGATATTGCCGATTTCGATCGCGAGTTCGAGGAGCGCCAAGTCGAATACTCGACCGCCCTCCAGGCAGTGACCCGGCGCGGCGGCGCCTATCTTGTCGGCCCGCTGGCACGGTACGCACTCAATTTCGACCGCCTGCCGGCATCGATCCAGGACTTGTCCCGCGATTGTGGGCTGGGACCCGTATGCCGGAATCCCTTCCGAAGCATCATCGTGAGGTCCATTGAGGCCGTCTACGCCTGCGAGGAAGCCCTCCGGATCATCCAAGACTATGAGCCACCGGAGCTTGCCGCCGTGCCACTGACGCCTCGCGCGGGGACGGGCTATGGATGCACCGAAGCCCCTCGCGGAATCTGCTGGCATCGCTATGAATTCGAGGCGGATGGCACGATCCGCGCGGCGCGCATCGTGCCGCCGACGTCGCAGAACCAGGCCAGCATCGAAGCCGACATGGCGGCAATCGCGACTTCCCTTCTGGATCGCCCCGATGAAATCCTGCGCGAACGGTGCGAGCAGGGCATTCGCAATCACGATCCCTGCATATCATGCGCCACGCATTTCCTCACGCTCAACGTTCATCGGAAATGATTCGAATCGAGCACTCCGTGGGGATCATCGGCATCGGCAACCCCGATCGGGGCGATGACGGGATCGGTCTCCGGGTCGTGGCCGACTTGGCTGCTCGGCTTCCGCAGCGGTGCAAAGTGATGGCCTGCAGCGGCGATGTCCTCTCGCTCGTCAACGAGTGGCGGCACTGGGATGCTGTCGTTTGTGTTGACGCAGCAGAGCCCGACGGTCGTCCCGGGCGAATTCGACGCTTTGACCTCGCGGTCACCCGTCTGCCCGTGCTTCGCTCTTCGGTTTCCAGCCACGCGGTCGGACTGTCCGAAGCCATAGCGCTCGCGAAAGCACTGCACTGCTTGCCGCCAAGGGTGATCGTGTATGCAGTCGAAGGATCTCAGTTTGGCCTCGGCGCCGGGCTTTCGCCGAAGGTCGAACGCGCCATCGCCCGAGTGGCGGCGCGTGTTGACGAGGATATCCGGCTACTGGCCAGCGGGAGCTCGGATCATCATAACGAGTTCCTTCACGAGAGCTTGCAACGCTGACGGTCTGCCCCGGCGGCAACACCAAGTCATGACGGATCCGGTGATCGACGGCCGAGTCATGCGAGGCTCCCGCTTTGTTCGAACGCATGCACAGAGGTTGCCTTCCGGCGCGGTCATCTGTTGGAAATCGCGATGACAGGTTGGCATCTGAAGCCGAAAGCACTGCTTGACAAATGATGACTACACGTGTAGTTGTACTGACTACACTTGTAGCCTATGCATGCCATGTCGATCACACCCGCTGAAAGCCGCGTCATGGAGGCGTTGTGGACATTAGGTCCAAGCAGCGCCGAACAAGTCGTGACGCACCTCGCCCATTCCAGTACCTGGAGCCCGACCACGATCAAGACCCTGCTTTCACGCCTTCGCGAAAAGGGCATGCTGCGCGTTGATCGTGACGGCAGGCGATACATCTACCGTGCATTGAAACAGCGCGACGAGTGGATCAGCGAGGAAACCGGAGGACTGGTGCAACGCCTGTTCGGTGGGCATGTATCGCTGCTTCTGGCCCATTTTAGTCGCAGTCAAGCGCTGACCCGTCGAGACGTCGCCGAGATCCGTGCCTTGCTTGACCAGCTCGATTCCACTCCAACTGCGACGCCTCGCACGCGCTCCCGCAAAAGGGAATGACCATGCCTATCATCGGACTCGGCGCGCTTTCCGAACCTGCCTTTTGGGCCATCGACGCCCTGGGGGGGTTCACCATCGCAGTTCTCGCAGTGCTGCTGCTGCGTCGCCCTCTGCGATCTTTTTCGGGACCGCGCGTTGCTTACGGACTCTGGCTGCTTCCTCCTGGCGCGGTGCTGGCGACCTTGGGCTTCACGCTGGCACCAGCGGCATCGCTGATGCGACGAGGCATTCATCTGGGCACGTTCGTAGTCACCCCGGCTGCTCCGACCACGCTCACGCGCGTGCCGAACAGCATGGTCACTTCGCTGCTGGGCGTATGGCTTGCCGGCTGCGCGCTGTCACTGCTGATCCTGACGGGCCGTTACATGTCTTTGCGGCGCGGGATGCAGCCAGTTCCGGATGCGCTCCGCACACCGCAGGGCCCTTATCGTGATGTCGCGCGCAAGCTTCGCGTTTACCTCCACCCGGCCGGACCGGCTTTGCTTTGGTCGCCACGACGGCCATTGTTGTTGCTCCCGGCCGATTTCACTCGGCGCTACAGTCGTATTCAGCAGAACCACGTGCTGCACCATGAGTTGTGTCACTACGCTCAGGGGGATCCCTGGTGGAACCTGCTGGCTGCGCTGCTCAGCACCGTGTTCTGGTTCCACCCGCTGCTGCCATGGGCGCGGCGCTGTTTCCTGGTGGATCAGGAGCTGGCCTGCGATGCGCTGCTGCTCCACCGCTCGCATGCGGCGCCACGCGCCTATGCCGACACCTTGCTGCTGGCCGCCACAGGGACCGCCCTGCCGCTGGCCAGCAGCGTGGCCAACCCGAGGCAACTGAAGGAGCGTATCGCCATGCTTGCGCAAGCCCGTCGTTCCCCTCCAAGGCGCCTTGCCGGCGCATGTTTCGTGCTGATCCTGCTCGGTGGAGCAGTGCTGGCTGCCCCCAGTGTCCAGCCGTTACCCGCCAGATCGTCCATCACAACGCGGTCTGCGACCCAGATAGTCCACTACAACGAGCATCGGCCACCGCAATATCCGCTCGCAGCCGCCAAAGATCAGGCTCAGGGCACGGTGTATCTGGCCGTGCTCGTGGGCACCCAGGGGCTGCCGCTGGCAATCCGGCAGTTGCATGAACCCGGGCCGCAGCCCGCGCAATCATTGATCAACGCCTCCCTGCGAGCCGTCGCGCAATGGCACTTCGACCCTGCAATGCGCGATGGCAAGGCAGTCGCTGGATGGGTGAAGGTGCCGATCGAATTCAAACTTTGGAAGAAGACTGGAAAGCCCGGTAGCAGCGAACCAACAGCCTGAGACAGCACGCGCGCCGACACACGAGATGAATCGACGCATCGCTGGCGGTCGCGCTATGCAACCGCCAGCTTTTCGACGACCGGCGCTGTGAGCGACTTGCCGTGGACGTCGTAAAGAGGATCGACAGGGATTCGTACGATCGGCGGCAAATGCGTTGAAAACGCAGCGGTTGAAAACCATGCGGACGGTTGCATCCGGTCTGCTGCGAACCGCCATGAGCCGCACATCATCATGGTGATCAGCGTCCCCCACCTGCGCTTGGCGAGGCTCTATCGGACTGACGCCACGCGTTGCCAGCGCCTGTGCGCGGGCACCAGGCGCATTCGATTTCCTGTCGCGCTCGATGCCGCCACGACACGGGCTGAGCTGAAGCCAGTCCGACGACAAGCCGTATGGCTTGGACTCGGCACTTTGAAGGAAGGCATGACGTTGCCCGTCGGCATGGAGGTAGACGACGCTGCGCAACGACTTGGCAAGTCGTGCACGATGGTGTCGTGGGTGATCAGCGGTCAGATCGAATCCGCCTGGATTTGATGCTCCAGCTGGAGCGGACCAACGTCCGTCGCGCAGGGGATGTCGCACAAGTCGCAAGTCGGTGCGGGCCCATCACTGTCCAAGGGATGTGACGACGCAGGGGAGGCCCGACGGCGCGATCGCACCGTTGTCCTCCGAAGGCCATTGAATCAAGACTTACGAATTGCCATCCACTGAAATAGCCGAAGCGTCAAGTGCTGTCAGTCTAAGGATGAAGGGGGAACTTCCGGGCAGTCCATGGACTCTCGATCCGGTACGCAATGTTGCGCCCGCTTCCAAAGGATCCGCCCATGTCGATGTCCCGTCTCGCGCTCGTCATAGCTGCCAGCTTGGCAGCCGCACCCGTCGTTTCACTCGCGGCGCCTAATCCGATGATGAAAGCGAAGCCTGCTGAAGCCAGCAGCTATTGGGCTACGCCGCATACAAGCACAACCAGCGGCGAAGTCACGATCAACGGCAAGCACATCGACTACACCGCCGATGCCGGCACACTGGTGCTGCGGGACAAGGAAGGGCGACCGACGGGCGAGATGTTCTACGTCGCCTACTTCAAGCGTGGCGCAGATCCCTCGAAACGTCCCGTCGCGTTCCTGTACAACGGCGGCCCGGGCTCCTCGTCAGTCTGGCTGCACATGGGCGCATTTGGCCCCGTGCGCGTCGTCACCGACAGCCACACCCATACGGCGCCAGCCCCATATCGCCTCGTCAACAACGATGGCAGCCTCCTCGATGCCAGCGATCTCGTCTTCGTGGATGCCATGGGAACCGGATTCAGCCGGATCCTCGACA
>JAJYPJ010000120.1 GCA_021795435.1 Pseudomonadota bacterium | reverse complement strand
GGCGCGATATCGCCATCCATGCTGAAGACGCCATCCGTGGCCAGCAGCGCGGCTGCCGACGGCCGCAGCCCCAACTGCCTCGCGGCGGCTGCGGCATCGGCATGCGGATAGCGCCGAAGTTCGGCGTCCGCCATGCGCGCGCCATCCAGCAGGCTGGCATGGTTCAGCCGGTCCTGGACGCAAAGGTCGCCCGGTTCCAGCAGGGCGCCGAGCACGCCGACGTTGGCCATGTAGCCGGTGGCGAACAGCAGCGCAGCCTCGCGTCCGGTCCACTCGGCCAGCGCCTGTTCGAGTTCGGCGTGCGGGGCTCGGTGGCCTCCGAGCAGGTGCGCGGCGGACGCGCCGACGCCCCATTGCTGGGCAGCCTGCGTCAGCGCCACGCGCACGCCGGGGTGTGCCGCGAGGCCCAGGTAATCATTGGTGGCAAACGACAGCAGTCGCCGTCCGTCGATGACCAGCCACGGCGTCGAGGCTTCCTCGACCGTGCGCAGCCGACGCAGCAGTCCGGCTTCGGCTTGCGCCTGCCGTCGCGCGGCGAGGCGCGCGAGCAGGTCGGGGCGCATGTCAACCGGAGGTACTGCAGGCGCAGCCGCCGCAGCACGGGTCCTCGTGATCGATCTCGAGATGGGCATGCGGTTCGCCGTCGGCGGTATCGCCATCCAGGGCGCGCAGGCCGAGGCGCGCAAACAGGAAACGATCGTGCGCGACGTCGGGATTGCCCGTCGTCAGCAGCTTTTCGCCGTAGAAGATCGAGTTGGCTCCGGCGAAGAAGCACAGGGCCTGCAGCTCGTCGCTCATGGCGCTGCGTCCGGCGGACAGGCGAACCATGGAGGCGGGCATGAGGATGCGCGCCACCGCAATGGTGCGCACGAATTCCAGCGGATCCAGCGGTTCGGTGCCGGCCAGCGGCGTACCTGGAACCTGCACCAACTGGTTGATCGGCACCGAATGCGGGTGCTCAGGCAGCGTCGCCAGCACATGCAGCAGGCCGGCGCGCTGCTCGCGGGTCTCGCCCATGCCGACGATGCCGCCGCAGCAGGTCTTCAGCCCGGCATTGCGGACGTGTTCCAGCGTGTCCAGGCGATCCTGGAATTGTCGCGTATGGATGATCTCGCCATAGAACTCCGGCGCCGTGTCCAGGTTGTGGTTGTAGTAATCCAGGCCCGCAGCCTTGAGCGTGTCGGCTTGCTCACCCGTCAGCATGCCCAGCGTCGCGCAGGTCTCGAGGCCGAGCGCCTTCACGGCGGAGACGATCTCGGCCACCTTGGCCACGTCGCGGTCTTTCGGGCTTCGCCATGCCGCGCCCATGCAGAAGCGACTGGCGCCGGCGTCCTTGGCGGCCCTCGCCCGCGCCACCACGGCTTCGGCGCTCATCAGTTTCTCGGCCTGCACGCCGGTGTCGTGCCTTGCCGCTTGCGGGCAGTAGGCGCAATCCTCCGGGCACCCCCCTGTCTTGATCGACAGCAGGGTCGAGACCTGTACCGCGTTGGCATCATGGTGCGCGCGGTGCGCGGCATGGGCCTGTGCCAGCAGGTCATTGAACGGCAGGTCAAACAGCGCGCATACCTGCGCGCGCGTCCAGTCTCGACGCACTGAGGCCATCTCGGGTGGCTCCACAACGAAGGAGCGCCAGTCTGGGCGGGGGGCGCAGGGACTGTCAACCGGAGCATCACTCGCCAGGTTGACGGGTGCGCGGGCGCGCCACGGCAAGGCGCGTCTGCGCCGGCGATGTCCGCGGGCGCCTCGCCGGACTGCGGAGACCCCGCGGCCATGGATACTTCCGGCGGGTGCGGAGCGTGGCCTCAGGGCATCGACGAGCGCACGGCCCAATGCGTGGCCGCGCGACGGGGCGGATGCGTCAGGGATGCGGGAGGAGCAGGGCCAGGACCAGACCGGCCCAAAGTGTCAGGCCCAGCCAGTTGTTCTGCCGGAACGCCCGAAGGCATTGCGCCGGAGCGCGCGTCCGCATCATCCAGAGCTGCCATGCGAACTGGCCCAATGCCAAGGCCATGGCGACATACCAGGGCCACCGCAAGTGGGCGCGGGCACCCACCAGCAGCAGGGTCAGCAGCAGGCTGGCAATCAGCACGCCCAGAATCGGCAGGTCGGCGTCGCCGAACAGGATCGCCGTGGATCGCGCTCCTGCCGTGATGTCGTCGTCGCGGTCCACCATGGCGTATTCGGTGTCGTAGATCGTGCTCCAGAGGACATTCGCCAGGAACAGCAGCCAGCCGAGTGCGGGCACATGCCCCTGCACGGCAGCGAAAGCCATCGGGATCGACCAGCCGAACGCGGCGCCAAGCACCACCTGGGGAAGGCTCGTGTAGCGTTTGCTGAAGGGATACAGCGCAGCCAGCGCGGCGCCGGCGAAGCTCAGTTCGATGGTGGCGCGGTTGGTCAGCAGGACCAGCAGGAAGGCCAGCGCGAGCAGCACCACGAACACCCGCAACGCGGCCCTGGGCGCGATCCGGCCGCAGGCGATGGGCCGTCCCGCCGTGCGTGCGACCTGCGGGTCGAGTTTCCGGTCCGCGTAGTCGTTGATCGCGCAGCCGGCCGAGCGCATGAGGAACACGCCGACGGTGAAAATCAGGAATAACCCGACGGGAGGCATGCCGTCTGCCGCGAGCCACAGCGCCCACCAGGTGGGCCAGAGCAGGAGCAGCGCCCCGATGGGACGGTCCATGCGCACCAGGACCAGATAGTCGTGGACCGTCCCGCGCCAGGGGTCGGGCAGCCGGCGCAGCAGCGCATCCAGCACGCGCGTCGATCG
>JAJYPJ010000048.1 GCA_021795435.1 Pseudomonadota bacterium | reverse complement strand
GCAGAAAGGTGGAGGGCTGCCGAAGTGTCAGCTTCGGACAATTTAACCGTATTGTCCAGAACATTCATCGGAACAATGCATTAGATGAAATTTGGCTGCAAATTGCAGCTTCCCTGTCACTGGCCCTCTCACCGACGCACCGCGCCACGCGATCGATCAGGCAGCATGCGGCAAGTTCAAAACGGGTTCTTCAAACTGCTCTTCGGTCGGATAGCCATCTCACCCAAACTCTTGCAGCAGCGTTGGATGGCCTCGTTCGCGCAGTTCGGCGACCACCTTGCCGGTCGAATTCCACGCATCGCCCCTGAGCTGGGATACCAACTCGATCCAAACGCGCTCGAAGGCATGCTGCGCATCGGCGTCGTTGAATCGCACGCCAGCCGGCAGCAACGGCGCAATGTCTTCCGTCAAACTGCGCGTCAACTTCTGCAACATGCGCTGCTCGGCTTCCGCACGCGTGATCGACGTGTCTTCAAGAGCGAGGTAATGGTCGAAGCTAGCCACCAGCCTGGCGATGTCCATGCCCAACTGCTCCAGCCCTTGAGCCAGGTCGAACAGGTCGCGGTTCTTGCGTCGTTGCAGCAGTGCACGCAGTTTGGTGCCGAAGAGTTCCTCCGGCTCGAAAGATGCGATCTGCGTCTGCCCCCGATACCAGTCGTTTTCCACCGAAAAGGGATAATGGCGAAGACCGAACAGGCTTTCATGCTCGCGGGTATTGATCTCGACCTTGAGTTTCAGCGTCGACTGTAAATCAGCCTCGGGGGCGAACCGGAACACCAGATGCATCGAGTGTCCTGCCTGATTTCGGTTGAAGCCGCCGAGCCAAGCCAGTGCATCGCGGATCGCATCGACGGTCGTGCCGATCGGTTCCGGCTGCGTCTGCACCAAGTCGATGTCTTCGGAGTAGCGCAGCGGTCGCTGGAATAGCAGCTTGTTGATCGCGGTGCCGCCGCGGAACGCGATCTTGCCGTGCAGTGCCGGCGCATTGAACAAATCGCACAGCGCGCGGCTGATGATCAGATCCTGTTCGACCTGGCGGAAATCAGGCCACGGCGCTGTCGCACTCCAGGCTTGAAGAAAGGCTTGGGGAATCAAAAATCAACCTCCACATGCTCATTAATGATGAGATGCCAGTCGGGTACCTTCTCGCGCAAGTCGGACACCCCCTCCACTAGCGGCTTCACGGACGGGTCTAGCAGCACCAACGTCTTAGCCTTCCTAGCGAACGGCCGCAACGCATCGGCCTGCTGCAAGTGCCCCGCGCGCTCCAACAGATACCCCAGACGTCGCACCGAGGAATTTTCGTAGTGGGCTGCGATCGAGGTGAGCACGTCAGCGCTCGCATTCCCGCCCAGGTCCTGGGCTATCTGCGCAAGACCATTGATGCCTGCCGCTTTGTGGAAGTAGCGCGCGCAGTCCAGCAGCGTCAGTTCCAGACCGGCGACTTTCGCAAAGCCGGCCTCGCTCTTGATCGAACCCAACCAATCGGAGCGATTGACCTGACGGAATGCGGAGGGGCTTTGATAGATGAACTCCACGCGCTGACGCCCCACCTCGAACGCGCGTACCTGCCTGGGCACGATGACTTGGAACACCATCGCCGCCTGATGCGATGAACCGTGGAAGGCAGCCGCGCGCAGCAAGGTCACGCGGTAGTCCAATTTGAGGCTCTGCATCAACGGGTCAATCCAGCGCACCGGGTCGGGGGCGCCGAGCGTCCGGTCCTCCGGGCGCAGGATCAGATAGAAACCCCGCCGGGGATTGGCCAGGCGTCCTTTCTTGGACTGCCGCAGCAAGGCGACGCTCAGCGGGTGCGCCCCCAAGCCGAGCGCTGCCTGCGCCTCGCCCCGCGTGAAGTAGGCGCGTCCGCGAGCCAGATGCTCATCAAGGTACTGATCGATTGTCACCATACCCGAATCATATACGATCGTTGACAGTTTGTGTATATTATCGAATATGATCTGGGACACAATGAGACGGTCCCGTCCTCCGGCAGGAGGACTTTCGCTCCATCCCTCGCTCGCGGAAGGCTATGGATTGCGCGGCAACGGAAATGACATCGCGCTTGCCGACGTTGTTGCTGGTGCGGAAGGACACCGACGAACGGGCGATCTCCTCGGCCTGGCGCTGCCGGTCGACGGCTTCCGCCGACGGTCCCGCCCCCGCCCCGCCATTCGGTAACGGCGTCATGGCCGATGCCGCGCCCCAGTCACCCGGCAGCGGCGGCCCCAGTTGCGGCACGCTGGCCGCCTGCGCCGGAGCGGGCTTCACCGGCAATTTCGAATAGTCTACCGCCAACTTTTTCTGCTGGCCGGCGATAGCCACCGATAGCCTCCGTGACGCATTTCTTCCTAAATCAACACGTTCCGTTAGTTTTTCGATAGCTGGCGATAGTCCTCGAAGGACGTAAATTCACTCCCACTCGATCGTTGCGGGCGGCTTCCCAGAAATGTCATAAACGACACGCGATATCCCATTGATTTCATTTATAATACGGAGCGACACGCGCTCCAGGAATTCGTAGGGCAACCGCGCCCACCGCGCGGTCATGAAATCGATGGTCTCCACTGCGCGCAGGGCGATCACCCACTCATAGGCGCGACCATCACCAACGACCCCCACGGACTTGACCGGCAGGAACACGGCAAAGGCCTGGCTGACCTTGTCGTACAGCTCGGCGGCGCGCAATTCCTCGATGAAGATGTGGTCGGCCCGGCGCAACAGCGCCGCGCGGTCGGCCAACACCTCGCCGAGGATGCGGACACCAAGACCGGGGCCCGGGAATGGATGCCGGTAGATCATCTCGCGTGGCAAGCCGAGCTCGGTGCCGATGCGGCGCACCTCGTCCTTGAACAATTCCCGAAGGGGCTCGAGGAGCCGCAGCCGCATGCGCTCGGGTAGCCCACCGACGTTGTGATGGCTCTTGATGACGTGCGCCTTGCCGGTCTTCGCGCCCGCGGATTCAATGACATCGGGATAGATGGTGCCCTGCGCCAGCCAGCGCACATCGGGAAGCTTGCCTGCTTCCTCCTCGAAGACGTCGACGAAGAGCCGCCCGATGACCTTGCGCTTCGCTTCCGGATCACTGACGCCGCGCAATGCATCGAAGAACCGCTGCGATGCGTCGACCCGAATGACATGCACGCCCATGTGCTCGGCCATCGTGTCCATCACCTGGTCACCCTCGCCGTGGCGCAGCAGCCCGGTATCCACGAACACGCAAGTCAGCTGGGCGCCAATCGCCCGCTCCAGCAGCGCGGCGACCACGGATGAGTCGACGCCGCCCGACAAACCAAGCAGGACGCGGTCCGGGCCGACCTCCGCCCGTATGCGCTCGACCGCATCGACGACGATGTTGGAGGCGGTCCACAGCGTCGCGCAGCCACAGATGTCCGCCACGAAGCGTCGCAGGACCTCGCCACCGCGTTCGCTGTGCGTGACCTCCGGGTGGAACTGCAGGCCATAGTAGCGACGCGTGGCATCGGCCATGGCCGCAAAGGGAATGCCGTCGGTCGTCGCCGTTGCCTCAAAGCCCGGCGGCAGCCGGGTGACCCGGTCGCCATGCGACATCCACATGACCTCGGGGCGGCCGGGCGTGAAATCCGCAAACAGCGCATCGGCAATCTGCACGGTCAGTTCGGCGCGACCGTATTCGGCGGCATGCCCGCCCTCGACTGCACCGCCCAATTGGTGCGCCATGGCCTGCATGCCGTAACAGATCCCGAGGATCGGGACGCCGGCATCGAAGGCAGCCTGCGGAATGAGCGGCGCACCAGCGACCGTCACCGACTCGGGGCTTCCCGAAAGGATGAGTCCCTTGGGCCCGAAGCGCGCGATGGCTGATGGGTCGTGGTCCCAGGCCCAGATCTCGCAGTAAACGCCGATCTCGCGGACGCGACGCGCAATCAGTTGCGTGTACTGCGAGCCGAAATCAAGGATGAGGATCTTGTCGGCGTGGATGTTGGGAGTCATCGGGGCTCGTGGCGCGGGATGCGGGATGCGGGATCCCTGCTCGGGGTGGCTGTCGCCGCGGGTGGAGCCGCTGGCGCGGATGCGCATCCGCGCCAGCGGCAGTCCTGCGGACCTTGAAGCATCAGTCCAGTCGATAGTTCGGTGCTTCCTTGGTGATCTGCACATCGTGAACGTGCGCCTCGCGCGTGCCGGCGCCGGTGACGCGCACGAAGTGGGGTCGGGTGCGCATCTGCTCGATGTCGGCACAGCCGCAGTAGCCCATCGCCGCGCGCAACCCGCCGACCAGTTGGTGCACGATGGCCCGCAGCGGCCCGCGATAGGGCACCCTGCCCTCGATGCCCTCGGGCACCAGCTTGTCGGCGTCGGCCTCGTCCTGGAAATAGCGGTCCCGGGAGCCCTGCTGCATGGCGCCCAGCGAGCCCATGCCGCGGTAGCTCTTGTAGGAGCGGCCCTGGTACAGCTCGACTTCGCCAGGCGCCTCCTCGGTGCCGGCGAACATCGAGCCCAGCATCACGGTCGAGGCGCCCGCCGCGATGGCCTTCGCCACGTCACCCGAGTAACGAACGCCCCCATCGGCGATCAGCGGCACGCCCGTTCCCACGAGCGCCTCCGCCACCATCGAGATCGCGCTGATCTGGGGAACGCCGACACCGGCGACGATGCGCGTCGTGCAGATCGAGCCCGGACCGACGCCGACCTTGACCGCATCGACGCCGGCGTCCACCAGCGCCCGCGCGGCATCGCCCGTGACGATGTTGCCAGCGACGACCTGCAGGTCGGGGAACGTACGCTTGATCCAGCGAACGCGTTCAATGACGCCACGGGAATGGCCGTGCGCGGTGTCCACCACGACGACGTCCACGCCGGCCTCGTGCAGCGCCGCCACGCGGGCTTCCGTATCCCCGCCGACGCCAACCGCGGCGCCGACGCGAAGGCGCTCGTGCGAGTCCTTGGCGGCATGCGGGTTGTCCCGAGCCTTCTGGATGTCCTTGACGGTGATCAGGCCGCGCAGCTCGAAATCGCCATTGACCACGAGCACTTTTTCGATGCGGTGCCGGTGCAGCAACTCGAGCACTTCCTCGTGCCCGGCGCCCTCGCGGACGGTGACCAGCTTCTCCTTGCGCGTCATGATGTTGCGCACCGGATCCTCGGGCTTGCGCTCGAACCGCAAATCCCGGCTCGTCACGATGCCCACCAGCTGGCTGCCTTCGACGACCGGCACGCCGGAGATGTTGTGCGCGCGGGTGATCTGCATCACGTCCCCGATCGAGGTGTGGGGACCGACCGTGATGGGATTGCGGATGACGCCTGCCTCGAACTTCTTGACGAGGCGCACTTCCGCCGCTTGCTGGTCGGGCGTCATGTTCTTGTGGATGATGCCGATGCCGCCACTCTGCGCCATGGTGATGGCGAGGCGCGCTTCGGTCACCGTGTCCATGGCGGCCGAGACCAGCGGGATGTTCAGGCGGATACCCCGCGTGAACTGCGTGCCGATGTCGACGTCGCGAGGCAGCACCTCGGAGTGGGCCGGGACCAGATAGACGTCATCGAAAGTCAGGGCTTCGGTGAGGATGCGCATGGCTGGAATCTCAGGTTTCGGGAACGGGGTCGAGCGCCTCGGCGGCCTCGAGAGTGTTTTCCATCAGCGTGGCGACGGTCATGGGGCCGACACCGCCCGGGACGGGCGTGATCCAACTGGCGCGCTCGGCTGCGGCGGCAAAGCCGACGTCGCCCACCAGACCACCCTCGTCGCGGCGGTTGATGCCAACGTCAATGACGACGGCGCCCGGCTTGACCCACTCCCCGGGGACGATTTCCGGCTTGCCGACGGCGACGATGAGGAGGTCGGCATCGCGCACGTGATGTTCAAGATTTCGCGTGAACTTGTGGCAACAAGTTGTTGTACATCCAGCAATAAGCAGTTCGAGCGCGAGCGGCCGGCCGACATGGTTGGAGACCCCGACGACGACGGCATGCTGCCCGCGCACGGGACGGTCCGTGTGGGCCAGCAGGGTCATGACGCCCTTCGGCGTGCAGGGCCGCAGGCCCAGCTGGCGCAGGGCGAGGCGACCGACGTTCTCGGCATGGAACCCATCGACGTCCTTGCGCGGATCGATGTGATTGATCAGCGCCGTCGCGTCCAGATGCGCGGGCAGAGGCAGTTGCACCAGGATGCCGTGGACCGAGGGATCCTGGTTGAGTCGATCGATTAGCGACATCAGCTCCGCCTGGGCGACGTCGCCAGGCAGATCGTAGTCGCGCGCATGGAAGCCGACTTGCTTGCTCGCGCGGCGCTTGTTGCGCACGTAGACGGCCGAAGCGGGATCGGCCCCCACCAGCACGACGGCGAGGCCTGGCGTGGCAAGTGCAGCGGCACGCCGTGCGGTGACGCGTGCGGCAACACGTTGCAGCAATTCGTCGGCGACCTTGCGACCGTCGAGGATGCGTGCGCTCATGAACTCAGCCGGCCAAAAACCAATTATCCCAGCATGGCGGCTGCCTGACAAATGGCGCCGAGCCGGCATGCTCGGAAGCCCGTGCCGAAGCGGCTTCCAACAGTCGAGCCTATCGCTGTACAGCCACTCCGTCGGGGGCCGGGATCAGACTGTAGGCCTCCATGAGGTGCGCCAAGGCGATGAGATTCTCGACTTCGAGCTTGCCCATCAGCCGCTGCTTGTAGGTCGACACGGTCTTGGGGCTGAGGTGCAGTTGCTTGGCGATCATGACGATGGGCTTGCCGCGCACCAGCATCATCGCCACTTCCAGCTCCCGGGTCGACAGTTGTTCGAAGGGCGACCCGCCACGGCCGTCCAGCGTCGCCAACGCCAGCTGCTGCGCGACATCGGGAGCCAGGTAGCGCCGCCCCGCAGCCACCGTCCGAATGGCCGTGAGCAATTCATCGGCTGCGCAACCCTTGGTCAGGTAGCCCAGCGCACCGGCTTCCAGGAGTCGGCGTGGGAATCGCGCATCGCTGATGACCGTCAGGACGACGATGCGCGTGGGCAGTCCTGCGCGGATGACGCGCTCGGTCATTTCGATGCCACTCATGCCGGGCATGTGGACATCGACGAGCGCGACGTCGGGCGATCCCTGTCGGATCAGACGCAGCCCCTCTTCGGCGCTGGACGCCTCGCCGACGATCTGGATGTCGGCTTGGTCCCCAAGGATCAGCTTGAAACCGGTGCGCACGAGCTCATGGTCGTCCACCAGTACCAGACGGATCATGGTCATGGCTCCCACCCCTGCCCCACGGCAAACTAAGCCAGTCGGCATTGCTTTGGCAAGCCGCGGCAACGCAAGCGCCGCGTTCGGGAGTCGACCGACACGGCGACTCGATTGATGGGCGTTTGACAATCCATCCGATGCCGATGAGGGCGGTTCGGGATAGGACAATCGCAGCGATTCCATCAGGCTGCATGGCAGCCACCGGTCACGGGAATCCGCGCCGTCTCGAGCACCCATGAACGGGCCGCGCGGCAGCTGGTCGCAGCTCGACGGCGTTTGATCAGGGTCAAGGTAGCCGCAATCCGCAGGTCTAAGTTGGCATTGATTGCCACGTCCATCCATGGAGTGCCTGCCATGAAAGCCACAACCGCCTCTCTGATCATTGCCGCAGTGCTGCTCGCTGCGCCTGCCGTCCAAGCGGATGAGAGTTCCTGGATCCTCCACGTGGGCATCCACGACGTGATGCCACGATCCGACAACGGCACGCTCGCCGGCGGAGCGTTGACGGCAAGTGTTGGCAACAGCGTGCGGCCGACGGTGACCATCGAATACCGCCCCACGCAATACCTGGGCCTTGACCTGCTGGCAGCGGTCCCCTTCAAGCACAACGTGGATCTCAACGGCGTGCGCTCGGCGACCGTCAAGCAATTGCCGCCGACCTTCACGGTCAACTATTACTTCATGCCGGATGCCTCGGTCTCGCCATTCATCGGCGCCGGTCTGAATTACACGCGCTTCTTCAGCGCCAGCACGACCGGGCCGCTGGCAGGCACCTCGCTGCACCTGGGCAACAGCTGGGGCGCAGCGCTCCACGGGGGCATCGACTTCCACATCAACGATCGTTGGCTCGCCACGCTGGACGCCTACTGGATCAGCATTCGAACGGATGCCAGCGTCAACGGCGTTGGCGTGGGCACCGTGAAGATCGATCCATGGGTGGTCGGAGCATCCGTCGGCTACCGCTTCTAGGAGGCGGCCGATCCCGGGAACGCTGCTGCGCCGGATGACAGGGACGGTTGGACGGCTCGGCAGCTCCGGGCGATTGGCGGTGACGCGGCAGCGGTTGTTGCCGGGGGTTGCCTTCAGGCTCTGCAAGCGCCCAACCCACGCGATCGGTGACCGCGAACCCGACGGGTCTGCCACGGACCGCGACCCGGAGCTTCGAGTGGTCGCCATGAATCCACAAGGGGCATGCGGTCCGAGTGGTTCACATTACGTTTTCGTAGATTGACCGCATGTTGCCGAGAGCATCACGATCCGGACGGCGAATGCCGTGGTCTAGGGGGAGGCCATAGACCGCGGCGAAGCTCTGCACTGGGATTGTGCCGGCACCGGCGGGACGCCGATTCAAGCGCCCGAGGGCTGGATTTGCCATTCGGGGGATTGAATCCATGCGTTGGCTATCGAACCTTGCAATCGTCGCTCTGGTCTTCGCGGGTGGTGCCTTGGCGACGCCCCGGACGGCAGGAGCCCGCGATTCGGCTTACCCCTCATCGCAGTCGCCCCACTCCATGCCTGCGTCGCTGGTGCCTGTCGTGACCAAGGCACTGGCCCACGGGTTGCGAGGGCCTTGGCTCGCGCATACGAGTGCGCATGGGGCCGCCTTCTTCAACCCTGACCAGCGAATCCGCGCGTCATTTCGTGACAACGAAGCGCGAATCCGCTTGGGCGGTGGCCGCCGGATTGCCATGACGATCGCGGGGTATAGCCTCGACGGGCATGGCCAACAACTGGACGCGTGTTCCACGTATCACGGTCGAAGCAATCGCATCCATGCGCGCATCGCGCGCGGAGTCAGCGTCTGGTATGCGAACACCCCATGGGGCATTGAGCAGGGATTCACGGTCGGTCGGCCTGCACGACCTGCCTCGACAACGGTTCTGAGTTTCGTCTGGCGCAGCTCGCTTCATGCGCGAATCGAGCATGATGGGATTGGCTGGCGCGACGCCGCGGGCAAGACGATCCTGCATTACGGCAGTCTTTTCGCCTATGACGAAAGCCACCGTGCCCTGCCCGCCCGGATCGTGCTGCATGGTCATCGCCTGTCATTGATCGTTGATACGCGCAATGCAGCGTATCCCGTAACGATCGATCCGCTGCTCAGCACGCGAGTCGCGCTTCAAGATCCGGATCCTGCGACCAATGACCAATTCGCCACGCAGGTTGCCGTCTCGGCAGACGGAAAGACCGCGGTTGTAGGGGCCTTTGGGGCGGACAACGCCGCCGGAAGGGCGTACATCTTCACGCGCAGTGGTGCGACCTGGTCCAGCTCACCCACCGCTACCTTCACCGACCCAGCGGCAACCGCGAATGATCTTTTCGGTGCGGCCGTTGCTTTGTCACCGGATGGACAGGTTGCATTGATCGGCGCGCCCCAGACTTCGGTGACTGGCAAAGCCTACCTTTACGAGCAAACTGGCGGCGTATGGAACACGACGCCTTCGGAAACCTTCGCCGACCCAAATCCCAACCCCAACTACGATCTGTTTGGCATGAGCGTGTCGCTCAACACGGACGGCACCGTGGCCGTGATTGGCGCACCGCAAACCATCTATCAAATGGGCGGAGAGGGACAGGCCTACATTTTCGAGCAGACGGCGTCTGGATGGGCCGCGACGCCGGTCCTACCCTTTGTCACCGCAAACGTAGACAACCTGGCGCTCGGCCAGGCAGTCGCGGTGTCTGCGGACGGGCATACCGCGGTGATCACCGACCCGAAGGCGTCGACGATCTCAGGGACCGGGGCTGCGTACGTTTTCAGCAATAGTTCTGGCCCCTGGATTCGAACGGCCACGATTGACGATCCAACGGGCGCCGCCAGCGATGACTTCGGCGGTGCAGCCGCGCTCTCCGCCAATGGCGCCACCCTGGCGGTCAGCGCGTCCGGCGCGGCGGGCAGCTCCGGCGTTGCCTATCTGTTCTCGCAATCCAATGGTGCGTGGTCCGCCGTGCCACTCGCGACGATTCCGGACCCGGCAAGCCAAGCGGGCGACGAGTTCGCGACGAGCCTTTCATTGTCCTCTGATGACAGCACTTTGCTGGTCAGTGCCTACAGCACCGTCGGCAGCACAACGCCTTCGTCCGCCACCGGCATTGCCTACATCTTCAGCCAGACCGCAGGGACATGGTCGACCCAGCCATCGCTTCACATGGCGGATCCAAGCACTTCGGGTCGTACCGGCTTCGGCGTTTCCACCGCGCTCTCGAGCGACGGATCGACCGCGGTCATCGGCGCGAACAGCATGGCATCGGGGGTTGCGGGCAATGCCTACGTCTATGTCAACGATGTCGACCTGTCGGTCGCTGCAGCCGCCACAGCGTCGAGCATCACGACCGGTCAGCAAGTCACGTATGACTTCACCATCAATAATGGTGACGCAACCATCTCGGCTACAAACGTCGCACTGACAGCGATATTGCCCTCCGGATTGAGCTTTGTATCTGCATCGGCGGCCGGCGGCAGTTGCAGCGAGAACGGCAATGCGGTGACTTGTGCCTTGGCAGCGTTGTCTCCGATGGCGCAATGGAAACCGGACATCACGGTGACTGCAGCCAACGCCGGGACCTATACGACAAGCGCAGCCGTTGCCGCAGATCAGCCGGATCCCAACGCGAGCAACAACACCGCATCGGTCACGACGACGGTGACCACGGCCACGTCGAATCCGCCGCCGCCGACCAATGCATCGGGCTCATCCGGCGGTGGTGGCGCGCTGGGATGGGGCACGCTCGCCATGCTTGCGCTCGCTTGTCTGTTCGACGTGCGGCGGCGAGCATCACGATCCTTCTCGAAGACATGATCTTCCGGGTATTGTCGATTCCCTGGCGATGGCATGCCGCGGCCTGGTCGAGGGTGCCGATGTAGCCCCTCCAGGGCCATCTTGAAGAGCCCTCGCAACTCGTTTGTGCGTTGGATGACTCCCCAAGAGCGCGGCATGCGCGATTGCGCGGCCACCGCGCTGATGTCGTACGAGCCGTGCCCTGGCGCTTCGTCCGGATAGCAGGCATTCGATTGAATCGTTGTCGGGCATGAATCTCGGCTCGGATGGCAGTCAACATCCACGGGCCAAACCGGCGTCTGAGTCTCACGCCCCACCCTCACCGCCGATTCCGGACCGACGTTCCACGGTGGCATCGACATCCACATCACCGATCGTTGGCTCGCCACGCTGGACGGGTACTGGATCGGCATTCGAACGGATGCCAGCGTCAACGGCGTTGGCGTGGGCACCGTGAGGATCGATGCATGGGTAGTCGGAGCATCCGTCGGCTACGACCTCTAAACCGTTGCCGATCCGAGGAGGACTGCCTCACAGTGACCGCGGCTACCGTGTGATGTGATCGCAGCGTCCCAAGGCACGCGGCGACGCCTACGTGATCGAGAGCATCACCAACGCGAATCCGTTGATCGCAAAACCGGCAGTTATCTCGGTGAATCGATCGATCCGTTAGCACGTTATGGAGTCAATGGAGGTGGTCGCGTAGCTCAGGATGATGGGAAGTTCGTCAAAGGCCTGACCCCGCCCGACCTTCATGCTTGCCGTTTGGTCGTGGACGCGAACCAGCCGATTTCGGTGCGCTACCATCCACAGGCCTTCGGGTGAACAGAGCCATGGCTCTGTCGCACAAGACGGAACCCTGATGCGGAATTCCATGGCATCCTGACGGTCGTTGCGGCCGCACCTGGTGCCGCTGTCCCAAGGACTTTCCAGCCAAGAATCACCCTATGCGGACTGGCACTATTGGCTTCCATCGCCCTGTCGCCTTCTGGATCGGCGGCGCGATGCTCGTGGCGGGGGTGCTCTTGCACCTTCCGATGTACTTGATGGCTGCGCCCATGCACTACCGACTCGTGGGC
>JAJYPJ010000119.1 GCA_021795435.1 Pseudomonadota bacterium | reverse complement strand
CGCGACCCGGATCGCGCCCAACGCCGCAGTTCAATCGCGCGCCCCCGTCGCAGTTCGGTGGCATGCGACAGCAGCCGTTCCAGGCACCGCCGCAGCGATTCGAGCAGCCGCCACCGCAGCAATTCAGGCAAGCGCCGCAATTCCGCCCCGCGCCGGCTCCGAGGTTCCGCCCCGCGCCGCAGGGGCAGCCGGCCCCGAGGGAAATCCGACGACCGCCGCACGGCGGCGGCTGAGGCTTGGCGATCCAGCGATCCGGACGCCGCGCCCGACTCGGGCGCGGCCGAGGTCCGGTCCGGGCCTGCCGCGGGGCAACCCATCCGCGGGGGCGATCCCGGTGATGCCGGCTAGAATGGGAGCATGAACGTCGTCCTCAACGGCACCCCGCAGCCTTGCGCAGACGGCTGTACGGTCGCCCAATTGCTGGAGTCCAGCGGTTTCGCGCAGCGCCGCGTCGCCGTCGAAGTCAATCTGCGCGTCATCCCGCGATCGCGGCATGCAATGGAAATCCTCCGCGACGGGGACCGGGTGGAAATCGTCCACGCCATCGGCGGCGGCTAGGCCCGGACGCCGCGCACCTCCGCGCCGTGGGCGATCGCGCCCCAGTGACTGGCTTCCCGCGCCAGCCGCGTTGATCACGCAGGCGGTGCGGCGGGATCGGAAGGCACCTCCTGACGCATGCGCCCGCCGTGGCCGTTCCCCCATGGGGCTTCCGTGCCGCGCACCGGTGCGCCGGCGGACCGGCAAGTTCTCGTCCCGCTGGCCGGTTGCAGCGGCTGCTATCCTCCCGGCCACTTGGCGGAGGCGAAGATGGCTTCGGGCAGCAGGGCGCTGGCTTGGCTGGACACGGCGTTCGGCACGTTCAACGTGCTGCTGGGTGCGCTCGCCCTGGCCGCCGTGTGGGCCCTGCTCTCGATGCTGACGCTGCGGTTCCTGGCGCCCCTGGCGCTGCTGCTGGGTCTCGGCGTCGGCCTCCTCGCACGCCTGTCCCTGCCCCGCTCGCGCGTCTACGCGGCGATCCTTGCACCCCTGGCCTGTCTTGCCGCGTCCTATTACCAGCAGATGCTGCTGGCCGCCGTGCGAGTCGCCGATACGCTGGGGCTGCCGCTGGCCACCGCACTGCGCGACAGCGGGCTCGTGCTGCTCTCATTGCTCGCGCGCATCGCGCTCGAAGGCACGCTGATGGACTGGATCCTGGCCGGTGCCGCGCTGGCCGTGTTCGCCGCCTGGCCGTTCAGCCGTCGAGCCCCTTGATCTCGGTGACGAGCTTCGCGGCAACCCCCTGGCCATCGCCGTAGAGCATCCGCGCGTTGTCGGCGTAGAAGAGGGCGTTCTCGATGCCGGCAAACCCCGTTCCGCGGCCGCGCTTGACGACGATGATGTTTCTCGCGCTGGCGACGTCCAGGATCGGCATCCCGAAGATCGGCGAGGACGGGTCGGTCTTCGCCACGGGGTTGACGACGTCATTGGCGCCAATGACCAACGCCACGTCGGTCGCCGGGAATTCCGGATTGATATCGTCCATGTCGGCGATGAGGTCATAGGGGACTCCCGCCTCCGCCAGCAGCACGTTCATGTGTCCCGGCATGCGGCCCGCCACCGGGTGGATGGCGAATTTGACCTTGACGCCCCGCGCGATCAGCGCCTGGGCAAACTCCCAGACCTTGTGCTGCGCCTGCGCCACCGCCATCCCATACCCGGGCACGATGACGACGCGCTCGGCGTAGGCCATCATCACGGCGGCATCGCTCGCCTCGATCGGCTTTTGCGCGCCTCCGATGACGGCCGCAGTCCCGCCTCCGGCCGAACCGAAGCTGCCGAACAGCACGTTGCCAATCGAGCGGTTCATGGCCTTGGCCATGAGTTGGGTCAGCAAGGTGCCCGCCGCGCCGACTACCATGCCGGCGATGATCATTGCCTCGTTGTGCAGGACATAGCCTTCGAAGGCCACCGCCAGGCCGGTGAAGGCGTTGTACAGGGAAATGACCACGGGCATGTCGGCGCCGCCGATCGGCAGGGTCATCAGCACGCCGAACGCCAGCGCGAGCACCAGGAAGAGGACCAGCACGGCCGCGCCGGCGTGGTAGGGGGCGGCAGCAAGATCCGCTGCCGCAAGGAGCGTGCAGGCGAGCACCACGAGATTGATGGCCTGCTGGCCGGGAAACACGAGCCGCCGGTCCATCCAGCCCTGGAGCTTGGCGAAGGCGACCAGCGACCCGGAAAAGGACACCGCGCCGATCAGGGCGCCGACGACGGCAAGCACCAGGTCGGACAGCGGGGGCAACGGCGGGCGCGTGGTCACGGTCAGGAGGGGCATGCCGCCGAAATGAAGCGCCGCCAGCACCGTTTCGCCGCCACTGACCACGCGAATGAGCTCCACGGCACCGATGGCGGCGGCGGCGCCCCCGCCCATGCCGTTGTAGAGCGCGACCATCTGCGGCATCGCCGTCATGGCGACCCGTCGACCGCTCACCCAGGCGGCTCCGACCCCCAGCAGCAGGGCGATCCCGATCAGGGCGAGGTTGTGCATCTCGGGCAGGAAGAACGTGGCGATCACCGCCAACAGCATGCCGACCCCGGCCCAGAGGATGCCGCCCCGCGCCGTGCGCGGCGAACTCATGCGCTTGAGTCCGAGGATGAACAGCAGTGCGGCGATGAAATAGCTGGCGCGGATCAGGTGGCTTGCCCAGGCGGCATCCATTACTTCTCTCCCTCGCGCTTGCTGGACTTGAACATCTCGAGCATGCGCTCGGTCACCACGTAGCCGCCTGCGGCGTTGCCCGCCCCGAGCAGGACCGC
>JAJYPJ010000118.1 GCA_021795435.1 Pseudomonadota bacterium | reverse complement strand
CGCGCCAGTCGGCACGGGCGTGGCCTCCACGGGCGGAATGGCCACGCAGACACCCGCGGAAAAGATGCTGGGGAACTTGGGGTTGCGCTGGTGCTTGTCGATCAGCACGAAGCCGCGCGGATTGCAGAGGCCCTCGACACCGGCAACGGCATCGACGCCCTTGAATGCCGGCATGATCATCTTGAACGCCGCCGGGATGCGGTGCTCCTGGAGTACCTGGCCCTTGGCGTCCAGTTCGTTGACCACGACCTCGCCCTCGGTCACCGCAACGACCTTCGCATTGCAGATCCACTTGATGTGCCGCTGGCGGAACTCCGATTCGATGAGTCCCTTGGAATCGCCGACGCCACCGAGGCCCATGTGCCCGATGTAGGGCTCGGGCGTGACATACGTGATCGGTACGCGATCGCGGATCCGGCGCTTGCGAAGGTCCGCGTCGATGATCGTGGCGAACTCGTAGGCAGGCCCGAAACAACTCGTGCCGGGCGCGGCGCCAACCACGATGGGACCCGGATTGCGCACGAAGTCCTGATAGGCCTTCCATGCATCCTCGGCATGGGGCGTGGTGCAGATCGAATGCGAGTGCTTGCCCGGCCCGAGGCCTTCCACTTCGTCGAAGGCAAGCTTCGGGCCGGTCGTGATCACCAGGTAGTCGTAACCCAGCTCCTTGCCGCTGCGCGTCACCAGGACCTTGTCCGCGGCGCGGATGGCCTGCGCCGGTTCATCGACAAACTCGATGTTCTTGCGGGCCAGGTAGGGTCCCACGTCGAGCACGACATCGCTCGGCTTGCGCCAGCCCACACCCACCCAGGGATTCGAAGGCGTGAAGGAGAACTTCGGCCCGTCACCGACAACCGCGACGCTGTGCTCCCTTCCCAGCGCGGCACGCAGTTCATAGGCCGTGGTCATGCCGCCGATCCCGGCGCCGAGAACGATGATCTTTGCCATGCTGCCCTCCCTCAGTGGTTGGACGTGCGCGCGGTAGCTCCGGCACGAGGTGTAATATTAGTACTATCTTATTTAGCGTTCTCGCATATTGTCAACGGGTGACAGTGCAGCGGTAGAGTACTCCGCCATGCGGAGGCCGGTGCAGGTGACCCGATGTCCGCCGGCCACGAACGAACATCAGGATCCACCATGTCCTCAGTGCGCAACTTGAGCAAGACGCGCCTGCATGACCCCGACTTCGACCTCGAGGGAATGCAGCGCAACGCAGACGACGCCACGCGCATGCTGCGCGCGCTCGCCAATCCGCAACGCCTGCGAATTCTGTGTCTCCTGGTCGGCGGCGAAATGACCGTCGGCCAGATCAACGAGCGGGTCGACCTCAGCCAATCCGCGCTGTCGCAGCACCTCGCCGTTCTTCGCGAGGAACACCTGGTCACGACGCGCCGCGAGGCCCAGACGATCCATTACGCGCTGGCCAACGGCCCGGCGCAGGCCATCATCGAGACGCTCCACAGCATCTACTGCAGCCCGAAGGGTCGCAATGCGGCCGGACTGTGCACGTGATCACGGCGATGATGCGGACGTCCCGAGGCGATTCCCGCCCTTGAATGGAGCGGGCCGGGGTTCGACGGGATCGGTAACCCGGCGAGGCAAACGGATCCGCGCGGTGCGCGCACTGCACCGGCGGCGCGGCGTGCGCCCTTTGCGGGCCACGAGGTCTGCTAGCCTTCATCTTTTGACCGCTCGCGCATGACCGACGCTCGCCGATACCATCGCTTGCCCTCGCCCTTCCCCATGAAGCGTGGCGGGGCGCTCCAGGAGGCGACGCTCGCCTACGAGACGTGGGGCGCGCTGTCGCCCGAGGCGGACAACGCGATCCTGGTGCTGCCAGGCCTTTCGCCGAGCGCGCATGCCGCATCGGGCGACATCGACCCAAGCGCCGGCTGGTGGGAGGAGATCATCGGGCCGGGCAAGCCCATCGACACGCAGCGCTGGTACGTGATTTGCGTGAATTCGCTGGGCAGCTGCAAGGGCTCCACGGGGCCGGCTTCCGTCGACCCCGTGTCGGCCAAGCCCTATGGCATCCGCTTCCCGGACCTGACCCTTGAGGATGCCGCCAAGGCCAACCAGCACCTGCTCGACGCGCTGGCCATCAAGCGGCTTGCCTGCCTGGTGGGATGTTCCATGGGCGGCATGACGGCGCTGGCGCAGATGCTGCTCCACCCGGGTCGGACGCGGGCGCACATCAGCATATCGACGGCGCCGCAGGCGCAGCCGTTTGCCATTGCGATCCGCTCGCTGCAGCGGGAGGCCATTCGCCTCGACCCGAACTGGAACGGTGGCGACTACGACGATGCCCACTATCCCGAAGCGGGCATGCGCATCGCGCGCAAGCTGGGTGTCATCACCTACCGTTCCGCGCTGGAGTGGTCAGGCCGCTTCAGCCGGATCCGGCTGGACAGCGACGCCCGTCAGGAAGATCCCTTCGCCGCCGAATTCGCGGTCGAGTCCTACCTCGAGGCCCACGCACGCCGATTCGTCCGCAGCTACGATCCGAATAGCTACCTCTACCTGAGTCGTGCCAGCGACTGGTTTGACGTCGCCGAATATGGCAACGGAAGCGTCGCGGAAGGCTTGCGCCGAATCTGCATCGAGGACGCGCTGGTGATTGGCGTCGATACCGACATCCTGTTCCCCATCGAGCAACAACAAGCCATTGCCGATGGATTGCGCGAAGCCGGTGCGCGGGTTCGCTTCGAGGCACTGGACTCGCCCCAGGGTCACGATGCGTTCCTGGTCGACACTCAGCGTTTCGGGGCCGCCATCCGCGCGTTTCTCGACTCCCTGCCCAAGCCCGGCACGGCCTGAGGGGCCCTG
>JAJYPJ010000047.1 GCA_021795435.1 Pseudomonadota bacterium | reverse complement strand
GGTCAGGCAACGGGAGCCCATGGTCGGCCGGATCGACGGGGGCCACCGCGCGGCCATCCCGCCATGATTTGCAATCGCGCATTGCGTTGCGAACTGGAGCGTCACGGACGCAAATCGCGCGCCAAGCCGGAATGCCGATGCTCGTCCCGACCACGTTGAAAGGCCTCTTTGCCTGCGCCTGCACCGTGGTTTTGCTTTTCGCCGGCGACGCAGGAGCGTCCGCATCCCCGACCCCTCGGCAATTCATGGCATCGACGCGGACCGATCTCCGCGCGGGCGACGCGGAACCTCAAACCGCAAATCTGACGCCAGGCGGCCTGGTCCTCACGCCAACCGCCGCCCCGGGCGCAATCTTCCAGCCTCTCAAGCCGCATCTCGCCGATGATCCGCATCATGCTGCAGGTCAGGCTGCGACCACGGCGACAAGCCCAAACGGACACACGCTGCTGATCCTCACGAGCGGCTACAACCGGGTACGCGATGCCGAAGGCAAGTCCGTTCCCGCAGACTCCGAAGAATATGTTTTCGTCGAGGACATCAGCCAGGGTGCGCCCCGGCAGGTGCAAGTGATCAAGATCCCCAACAGCTTCATGGGCCTGGCATTTTCGCCGGATGGAAGACATTTCTATGTCTCCGGTGGCGTCGATGATGACGTGCATGCTTACGCGCGAGACGCTCTAGGCCGCTGGGTCGAGGAGGGGAAGGCCATCGCCTTGATGCACGCGCAGGGCGTGGGCCTGAGTGTACGGCCACAGGCTGCCGGCCTCGCGATCAGTGCGGACGGACACACGCTGGCAGTGGCCGATTTCTACAACGATAGCCTGTCGCTGGTGCACCTGCCTTCGCGCAAGGTCGACGAAGTGCCCTTGCGCCCGGGCCGGATCAACCCGAAGTTGGCCGGCAAGGCCGGCGGCGAGTATCCATTCTGGGTGGCGATTCGCGGGAATCAGACCGCATACGTGTCCAGCATGCGCGATCGCGAGGTCGATGTGGTACGTCTTGGCACGCATCCGTCGGTGGTCAAGCGGATACCGGTGCCAGGCAACCCCAATCGCCTGCTGCTGGCCAACGACGGCACGCGTCTCTTCGTTGCTTGTGACAACGAAGCGATGCTGGCCATCATCGACACACGCCACAACCGCCTCGTCGACACGCTCCGCACCACCGCACCATCCGCACGCAACGGCATGCCGACCTACTTCCACGGCACCGCGCCAAACAGTCTTGCACTCAGCCCCGATGGCACGCGCCTGTACATCACCAACGGGGGAACCAATTCGGTCGCGATCGTCGGCCTCGACAGGCCGCACCCCGAAGTGCTGGGTCTGATTCCGACGGGCTACTATCCCAACAGCGTCAGTACCGGCGATGGCGGTCGCTGGCTCTACGTTGTCAATGGCAAGAGCGTGCCTGGCGCGAATCCCTGCAACTTCGCCGAAGCGGCCGATGCGACGGGGAGCCGATGCACGCCAACGCAAGCAAACAATGACTACATCCTGCAGCGTTCCCAGGCGGGCTTCCTGGCTTTGCCGATACCGTCCGCCGGCTCCCTCGAGCAATTGACAGCGCGCGTCCTGTACAACAACCGTTTCGACTATCGAGAGAGCAGCGCCGACCGTACGGTCATGGATTTCCTGAAGGATCACATCCGGCACGTGATCTACATCGTGCGCGAGAATCGAAGCTATGACCAGATGCTCGGCGATTTGGGCGAGGGCAATGGGGAACCGGACCTCGCCGAATTCGGAGTCGCCGTCACCCCGAATGCCCATGCACTGGCGCGCCAATTCGTCGATTTCGACAATTTCTACGACGTGGGCGAGGTCAGCGGCAATGGCTGGCCTTGGAGTACCTCGGCGCGCGAATCGGACCTCGGTGCCAAGGCGCTGGCCCTCAGCTACGCGCATCGCGGCCTGTCCTACGACTGGGAGGGAACCAATCGGAACGTCGATGTCGGCATCGGGACGCTGGCCGGGCGCATCCGCGTCTTCCCCGCCTATCCCCGGGATCCGGACCTGCTGCCAGGCATCAACAATGTCGCCGCGCCTGACGGGCCGCAGGGCCAGTTCCAGCGCGGTTACCTGTGGGACGCTGTCCTTCGCAAGGGCCTCAGCGTGCGCAACTATGGCTTCTTCATCGACCTGCAGCGCTACTTCCTGAGCGCTGCACGAGGCGGCTTGCCGCTGCTGCGCGAGCCGTGGCGGACGCGCACGCAGGTGGCCTGGTCCGCCGATCCGCAGCTAGCCCCGCGCACCGATCCCTATTTCTACGGATTCGACAATCGCGTGCCCGACTACTGGCGCTACCGGGCTTGGCAACGCGAGTTCCGCGCCTACGTGCGCGACGGCCACCTCCCCACACTCGAACTCGTGCGCTTCATGCACGATCACACAGGCAATTTCGGAAATGCGATCGACGGCGTCAACACGCCGCCGCGCCAGGTCGCCGACAACGACTCGGCGACCGGAACGCTGATCGAGACCGTGGCGCACTCGCCCTACGCCGCGAGCACCCTGGTGTTCGTCGTCGAGGACGACGCGCAGGACGGCCCCGACCATGTCGATGCACACCGAAGCGTCGCATTCATCGCCGGGCCCTATGTCCGGCGCGACAGTGTCGACAGCACACGCTATTCCACCGTGAACCTTCTCCGCACCATCGAGGACGTGCTCGGTACGGGTCCCATGACCCTCAATGACGCCTACGCACGCCCCATGGCTAGTGCTTTCGATATCCACCAGGGCGCCGACTGGACCTACACCGCCATTTGGGCGCAACCGCTGACGGCAACGCGACTCCCCCAACCCGCTGGATCGACGGGCCACGCCATCTGGCATGAAGCGCATGATGCCCATTGGTGGGCTGCGCAAACGCGCGGCTACGACTGGACGCAGGAGGATCGGATTCCCACGCGCGATTACGACCACGTGCTGTGGCGCGGTCTCATGCGCAGCCACCCCTATCCACGGACTCCCGGAACCGCCGGCACCAGCTCGCCCGCCCCTGAATCGGCCGCCAATCGCCGCTGAGCGCGAACAGCGACTGGCGTGCGTGGCCTGGCTGGCGCCACCCTGTCGGGCAGCGCCAGCCAACCTGGCAAGCGCCTCAGGCGACGCCGCACCGGTCAATGAGCCATTGCGCCAGCAGCGGAACCGGGCGACCCGTGGCCATGCCCTTGCGCCCTTCCGCCCAGGCAGTGCCCGCGATATCGAGATGGGCCCAACGCTGGCCCTCGGTGAAGCGGGCAAGAAAGCAACCCGCCGTGATGGCGCCAGCACCCTTGCCCCCGATGTTGGCGAAGTCCGCGAATACGCTCTCCAACTGCTGCTGGTAGTCGTCCCAGAGCGGCAGGCGCCAGGCCCGGTCGAGGATGTCCTCACCCGCAGCGAGCAGCTCGGCCGCCAGATCATCGTGCTTGCTCATCAAACCCGACGCGTGCTTGCCCAGGGCGATCACGCACGCACCGGTCAATGTCGCGGCATCGACGATGGCCTGCGGCTCGAAGCGCTGGACATAGGTCAGCGCATCGCACAGGATCAGCCTGCCCTCGGCATCCGTGTTGAGCACCTCGACCGTCTTGCCGGACATCGTTGTCAGTACGTCGCTCGGGCGATAGGAGTCGCCATCGGGCATGTTTTCCACGGCCGCCACGACGCAAACAAGATTGATCGGCAAACGCATTTCGACCGCGGCGAGGAATGCCCCGAGCACGCCACCCGCGCCGCCCATGTCGTACTTCATTTCCTCGATGCCGCCCTGCACCTTCAGGTTGATTCCACCCGAGTCGAACGTGATGCCCTTGCCCACCATCGCAAAGGGACGGGCTCCACCGCCGCCAGTCCATCGCAGCACGATGAGCTTGGGCGGGTTGGCAGATCCACGCGCAACCGCCAGCAGGGAACCCATGCCCAGCTTCTCCATGTCGGCGCGCTCGAGGATTTCCGCACTGACGCCCTGGTGTGCCGCCGCCATCTCGACCGCACGACTCGCGAGGTACGCGGGATTGCAGATGTTTGGCGGCAGATTGGCCAATTCGCGGGCGAAATCAGTGCCAATTCCGATGGCGCGCGCCTGTTCCAGCCCGCGTACCGCGGTCGAGTCGGCCGCAAAAGCGACCCCCGCCAGTCGCACGCCTGGATCCTGGGGCTTCAATGTTGCGCTGTACCGGTAGGCATGCTGGGTGATCGCCAGCGCGGCGGTCCGCAGCTTCCAAGATGCATCCTTGCCTGTTACCGGAACCTCGCCCAGGAAGCTTGCGGCCCGTTTTGCCGGCGAAGCTGCCAGGACTCGCCCCGCCTCCAGCGCGGCCCGCTGATAGCGTGCAGGTTCGAGCGGGCCTTCCGCGCCCAGCCCGAGCAGAAGCACTCGCTCGGCACGTACCCCGGGCAGGGCGTGCAGCAGCACGCTGCTGCCGGCCTTGCCGGTGCAGTCGCCCCTTGCAGCCAAGCTCGCCAGCATGCCGCCGCTCGCAGCGTCCAGTCGCTGTGCCGATGCACTCAGGGCGCCTTTTTCGTAAACACCAACCACGACACAGCCGGACTCGCAAGAATCGGCGGCAAGGGTGTCGATGCTGAATTCAATGCTCATGGGACATGACTCCGGGCAGGCCCGCACCCACGGGCACAGGCTAGACTTCGCGAATAGGGCCGCGTCGCGGCACGTGGCAATTTTAGTCGATGTTGCGCATCCTCGACCGCTATCTGCTGAAGGAACTGCTCTTCGGGACCCTCGGCAGCGCGGCCCTGCTTCTCCTGGTGACCGTGGGCGGAACGCTTTCGGACGTCCTGGCCAAGGTCGCCGCCGGTCGCTATCCGGCCAGCGTCATGTTCCCGGTACTTGGCTTGCGCGTGCTGGATGCCATGTCGGCGCTGCTGCCAGTCGCCCTGTTCCTGGGCGTTCTGCTGGGACTCGCCCGACTTTACCGCGACAGCGAAATGCACGTATTGGGCTCGTCCGGCATGGGCCCCGAGGGGCTTCTCCGGCCGGTGATGCTGCTGGCGCTGCCGATGCTCGCCACCGTTGGCCTGATTTCCCTGTGGCTCGGCCCATGGGCAGCGGCAACGTCGCAGGCGCTGGTCGACTCGGCCAATCGCTCCGTGATCGCCGCCGGACTCGAGGCGGGTCGCTTTACCGATCTTCCCGGAGGCAATGGCGTGATCTATACCGAGCGACTCAGCGCCAATGGCCAACGCCTCACGCGCGTATTCATTGCCAGCGATCACAAGCGCACCCAGGGCGCTCCGCACGTCGATTTGGTCACCGCGGCGCGCGGCCGCATGTTCGTGGACCCGGGCAGCGGCAACCGGTTCCTGGTTCTGGATGACGGCCATCGCTACAGCGGCGTGCTGGGCCAGAGCAACTGGCGCCTCCTCGACTATCGAAGCAACGACGTCTCGCTCGCGAGCATCAACGCGCAAGCCGGAAACAGGGGGGGCGACTCGCCGCATGACCGGTCCACCTGGACCCTGCTGCGATCGACGCACGCGCCCGATCGCGCTGAATTGGCCTGGCGAATCGTTGCGCCAGTGAGCGTCCTGGCACTGGCGCTGCTTGGCTTGCCCCTGGCCAGGCAAAATCCGCGCGAACCGTTCTACGGACGCCTGCTGCTGGCCGTGCTCGCCTACCTGGTATTCGCTAACTCCCTGGGAATCGGCCGAGCGGAAATCATGGCGGGCCGACGCGCTGGCGATTGGCTCTTGGCCTTGGTGCTGTTGGTCGTGACCTTCGGGTCGCTGTTGTGGTTCCGCCGACAGCATGCGGCGCGCAAACCACGCGGTGCCGAGCCGTGAACACGATCGGATTGCCCTACTGGCTTCGATTGAAGCGCGCCGATGCCCTGCTCGTCGGCGCCATCCTCGTGCCGATCCTGCTGACCTGGTCACTCTTGGTCGGATTCGATGCTTTCCTGCAGTTTGCACGCCAGCTGGGCTATTTGGGCCGCAATGGCTACACGCTCGGTAAGGCCGCCTACTTCATCGTCCTGACCCTGCCGCGGCGCAGCTTCCAGATGTACGGCAATGCAGCGTTGATCGGGACATTGCTCGGGCTCGGCGGACTGGCCGCCACCAATGAACTGACTGCTCTGCGCGCCGCCGGCATGGCGAGGCTTCGAATTGGTGCGACGGCGCTCTTGCTGGTGGGGGCATTGAGCGCGGTGGCCCTGCTCGTCGCCGAGTACGCGATGCCACCGGCAGAAGCGCGTGCACAGGCCATCCTGCTGTCGGTCCAGTCGCGCGACATCGCCGCTGGCACGGGCAGTGGGCTCTGGGCGCGCGATGGCGACGCCATCGTCAATGTCCGCAGCGCCTTGGCGACCCATGAAATCATGGGGGCCGGCGTGGACCTGCGCGACGTGCGCATCTACCGGTTCGATAACCAGGGCGACCTGCGCTCGATTGAGTGGGCCGCCGGCGCAAGCTATCGCCGGGGACAATGGCAACTCGAGCAGGTCACCCTGACGCAGTTCGATCCCGGGGGAGCCAAGCAAGCGAGGTACCCGCGTACCGTCTGGAACACCTCCCTGAGCCCGCGTCTGCTGGAGCTCTCCGTGCTCAGCCCGGAAACGTTGTCGCTGCGGGATCTCGTTCGCAACATCCGCTATCTGCATGGCAACGGACTGGATGCCCGCGTCTATACGGATGCGCTTTGGCAGCGCCTTTTCTACCCACTGAACGTACTGATGCTGGTGCTCTGCACGTTGCCACTCGCATTCGGTACGTTGCGTGCCGGCGGGTTCGGCAAGCGGCTGCTCACGGGACTGCTGATCGCCGTGGGGTGGTTCTTCGTCCAGCGAGCGCTGGTCGATCTCGCGATTGTCTATAGCGTCCCCGCCTGGCTCGCCAATCTCGGCCCTGTCCTGTTGTTGACGCTGGTGGCGGCCGGCCTGTTCAGGCGAAGAGGAGCCGCCGCTTGATGGATGGCGTTCATTACGGAAGCGTAAAGGAGCCCCTGAGGCGTTCAGTCACCATCACGGTAGACTCGGCTCGCCAGCCGGTCGGACACGGAAGCCCGCAGGTGCCCCGTCGAACACGCCCGGACTGCTGTCGTTGGACATTATCTGCCCAAGGGGGGCATCGACCATGCAATACCGCCTGATTTCCATCGTGGCGCTCGCCGCCACGCCACTGCTGGCCTTGGCGGCCATGGCGCCCAGCGGCGCCCCGGCCTCTCCCGGGGCTGCGGTAACCGCCAAGCTGGCGCCCCAGCTGCGCGAAGTTGCCGCCTCGGCGGGCACTTCGCTCGGCCGCGCGATGCAGACCCGGTCGCTCGCCGCGCAAGCGGCTCCGTACGGCGCTGCGCCGCTGGCAGCGCGATTCAACGGTGCGGGACAAGTGCAGGTCTACCTGCACTACGACCCACGGCAGGGCGCGCCCAGTGCAGGCACGCTCGGAACCCTCGGCGCCACGCATGTTCTGGCCAGCAGCGCGCTCGGCGTGGTTCAAGCCTGGATCCCGCCCGGCGAGCTTTACGCCGCGGCCGCCTTGCCCCAGGTGACCCAAGTCACCATCCCCCGCTATGCGGTGGTCCGTCGCGACCTGCCGCCGGTGGGTGCGCAGCCGCGTACCGGCTCGGTGACCACGCAAGGTGACCAGATCCTCGGCACGGCGCAGTTCCGTCAGGCCACCGGGCTCAATGGCTCCGGCGTGTCGGTGGGCATCATTTCCGATGGCGTCGGCACGATTACAGGCAACAGCAGTACCGACATCACCAAGGACCAGGCCACCGGCGATCTCCCCACCAATCCGGCGCCGTACATCGACCTCAGCGTCAATGGCGGCGGCAGCGGTGATGAAGGCACCGCGATGATGGAGATCGTCTACGACATGGCCCCGGGAGCTGCGCTGGGTTTCTGTGGCCCGGGCACGACCGTCGATTTCGTGCAGTGCCTGACGAACTTCGGCAAAGGCCAGGGCGGATTCAAGCCCAGGATTGTTGCCGACGATCTGGGCTTCCCGGGCGTCGCGATGTTCACTGACGGCAGCTTCGCGACCGCGGTCAAGAACTTCGCCATCGCCAATCCGGGCATCCAACTGCTCACCGCGGCCGGCAACGACGCCCAGCAGTTCTGGGGCGGCACGTGGACGCCCAGCACGGTCAGCACGACCATCAGCCCGTCGCCCACCAGCACGGTCAATGCCTACACCTATACCCAAGTCCAGAACTTCGCCGGCAGCAGCGGCTCGCTCCCGTACGTCAGCTTCCCGGTTGCCGCGGGCGACACGGTGACGTATGTCGTGCAGTGGGACGACACGTGGCCGCTCAATCCGACCAGCACGACGCCGAATGATCCGAATGATTACGACGTCTTCCTCACGGACAGCAGCGGCAATATCCTGGCGTGCAACATGGGCGAAAACCTGGGGCCCGTTAGTGGCAGCAAGGCACCTCCGTCACCAAATTACTGCGACCTTGGCAGCAGCGTGAGCACGTTGACTTCGCCGGGGCCGCAACCGGTGCAGGGCAACCAGTACACCAACAACACCTCCAACACCCAGTCCCTGCGCCTGTACATCTACAAACGCTATGGAACCCCCGGCACCAACATCAAGGTGCTGGTCTTCGCGAACAACCACAGCTTCCAGCTGGTCCCCCACACGGCCGCCGGAAGCATCTACGGGCAATCCGCGTTGCCTGAGCCCTACGAGATCACGACCACGGCCATCAACGCCGCCGATGCCACCTCCACGGCGGGCTATCCCATCGAGCCCTATGCGTCGGAAGGCCCGCTGCTGTTCTCGCAGCCCAGCACCGGCCAGAGCACCCGCCCAAAGCCGGATTTCACGGCCGTTGATTGCGTCGATGTCACGGGCGTCGGCGGGTTCGGGAGCAGCAATGGCACGACCCCGCCCAGTGCCACCTTCTGCGGCACTTCGGCGACCTCCGAAGCCGTTGGCGCGATCCTGGCCCTGCTGGATGAGGCATACCCCAGCCAAAACGGCTACGCCATGCTGAAGGCCGGAGCAAAAGCCCTGACCAGCAGCGCCAGCAACGGCAGTGGCACGCCCAATGGCGTCTACGGGTGGGGGCTCGTCAACGCGTTCAGTTCGGCCGCCGCCGTTGCCCCGCAGCCCCTTGCGACAATTACCCTGCCCGCCAGCAACGTCAGCATCCAGCCAGGCGGCACGGTCAGCTTCAGCGGGATCTGCTCAACCAACGGCGCGCCTGGCAATGCCAGTCTCAGCTGGAACTTCGGGAGCGGCGCAAACCCGACGACGTCGACCAATAGCAGCGTGACGGTGACCTATGCCACTGCCGGCACCTACACCACCACGCTGACCTGCACCAACACCACCTTCAACACGACCGGTACTGCCACGCGGACCGTGACGGTGGCCGTGCAGGCGCCACCGCCCACCGGCGGTGGCAGCAGTGGCGGTGGCGGCGGCGCCGTTGATCCATTCGTGCTGGCGGCGCTGGCCCTGCTCGCGGGCGCGGAATCGATTCGCCGACGCCGCAACGCACTCCGCTGAACGATCGGTCCCGCCCCGGGACGCGCTCCCGGGTGTCCCGAGCAGGTCACCGAACGGCTCGGCTGCGGCTCGTTCCGCAGCCGGCCGCCGGTGGTACTGGCGGTTCTTGAACGGAGCGGCGGGGCGGTGGCTCCCCACCACCGTTAACTTCCCGTAAAATGGCGAGGGTGCCCCGACGCACCGAACCCGCACGATGCGGGACCACCCGATTGCAGGAGTTTCCCATGCGCAACTACAAGCCTTTGGCCCTGGCGCTTGCCGCGCTGCTGGCCGCACCGCTGGCCAGCCACGCCGCCGATTCGCTGAACGGCGCCTTCTTCACGGGCTCGCTCGGCCAGAGCTGGTACAACGGCGATACCTCGTCGTTGGGCATCACCGCCCTGCACGATCACAAGACCTCGTACGCCGCGACCTTCGGCATGCGCTGGAACGGTTGGGGCTGGGACATCGGCTACGTCGACAGTGGCAGCTTCAACTACCAGTCTGTCCTCGGTGGACCGCGCGCGAGCTTCAAGCTGAAAGGATGGACGCTGGGACCCAACTACAAGTACATGTTCAATCAGCACTGGTGGGTCGGTGCGCGCGCTGGCTTCTTCCGCTTCAACTTCGTTCCCAGCGAAAACATCGGCAAGCTCACGGGAACCCGTTACTACGCCGGCATTGGCGGTGGTTACGACTTCACCAATGGCGTCGGCTTGGGCCTCGATTACACCTATTACGCCGCCAAGAAGCAGGGCTACAGCCTCGATTTCGGCGATCTGATGGCCACCGTCGAACTGCGGTTTGACTGACCATCGCACCGTTCAGCGGTGATGAACGGGCGCCCTCGGGCGCCCGTCTGCTTTCAACGTTCCCGCCTTCTAGCGACCCGCTCGCCATTGGCCTAGGGCTGCCTGTCCGTTCTCCCGCGCCCGCTGCACCACGACTTTCTGGGCGGCGGCGAACTGGCCATGCATGTCCTGCGCCCACAGTTTCAGCGCAGCCTGCTGCATGGCGCGGCCATAACTGAAGCTCAACGGCCACGGCTGCGGTCCCATCCGATTCATCGCATCGAGGTGCGCCGTCGCCTGGGCATCGCTCTGCCCACCCGACAGGAATACGACACCGGGCAACAACGCCGGGACCGTGGCTCGCAAACAACGCACGGTCGCCTCGGCCACGTCATCGACGCTCGATGGCTCGTCGCAATCGGTGCCGGCGATCACCATGCTGGCCTTCAGGATCGCCCCTTCGAGCATGACGTTGTGCTCGTAGAGCGACGCAAAAAGCGATCGCAGCACCGCCTCGGTCACCTCATAGCACACGTCGATGTCGTGCGCTCCATCCATCAACACCTCGGGCTCTACGATGGGAACGAGGCCCGCTTCCTGGCAAAGCGCCGCATAGCGCGCGAGTGCGTGATTGTTCGCCTCGATGCAAGTCGAACTTGGCGTGTCCTCGCCGATGCGGATCACCGCCCGCCACTTCGCGAATTGCGCGCCAAGGCCCGCGTATTCGGCCAGCCGTTCCCGCAGCCCGTCGAGACCCTCGGTAGCCACCTCTCCGGGAAAGCCTGCGAGCGGCTTCGTGCCCTTGTCGACCTTGATTCCCGGGATGATTCCGGACGCCCGCATGACGTCGGTGAATCGGGTGCCTGCGCGCGTGGACTGGCGAATCGTTTCGTCGTAAAGGATGGCACCGGAGATGTGTTCGGCGAGGCCCGGTGCCGTGAGCAGCAGCTCACGGTAGGCGCGACGATTCTCCTCGCTGTTGGCAATGCCCACCGCCGCGAATCGCTTGCTGATGGTGGCACCGGATTCATCGATGGCAATGATGCCCTTGCCCGGAGAGACCAGGGCCCGTGCAACGCCTTCCAGCTGGTCAACGCTCATGATGGCTCCCGCGAGGATTGCGCGCACGTTGCGCGCGAAGCGTTGCAGTATAACGACGCCCGAGGGTGAATCAGCGGGGCGGAGCGTAGCCGGGCAGGACGCAGGGCTCGAGGTGGCGCGTACGGTCCGAGGCGACCTGCTGGCGCGCAGCCGCCGGCATGCCCGCCTGCATCGTCGGGAGATTGAACGGGACGATCAGGTATGTGGCGATGGGCATCCGCGTGGTGTTGCCGGCCGCAGGACGGTACTCGTACGAATGGATCATGCTCACGGCGGCCGGTCCGAGATCGCTCGGTGGCACCACGCGTGCGGCGCGCACATCATGCGTGTTTCCGTCGCTGCCGATCACGAAGCTGACCGCGACGCAGCCAGGCTTGTCGATGTTGACGCCTGTGTAAGGCAGCGTGACGTCGACGTGGCTGACATCGACGATCCAGTAGTGATCGATATGCTCGGGCGCAATGCGCTGGATGCCCTGGGCAAGCGCCGGAGCCGACGCAAGCAGGCCGAAGCCGGCTGCGAGCATGCACACAAGGGCTACTGACACTCGCTTCATGGTCGTCCTCCCGGTGACCGTCCTGACAGCATACCTGCGCCGCGATGCACCCGTGCGTCGCGCCAGCCCCGTTCAGAGCTCCCGCAAGTTCTGGGGCGCGCCCGCCTCGTCGACCGAAAGCAGCTTGAGGGTGTTCGTGCCGCCATGCCGACCTACCTGGTCACCGTGAGTCAGCAGGACTCGCCATCCCGGTTCGAGCAGACCCATCCGGACCAGATGGCCAATCGCCTCCAACACCAGTTGGGCAGGATCGCCACCCGATGACTCACCGACGAATGCGACCGGCTGCACGTCGCGCAGCAAGCGCATGCGCCGACGTGCCGAGGCATTGTGCGACAGCGCATAGATGGGAACGGCCGAACGGTAACGCGACAACCACTGCGCGGTCGCACCCGACTCCGTCAATGCAACGATGGCAGCGGCCTCGATGCGATTGGCAAGATCCATAGCCGCATGCGCGATGGCCTGGTCCGTGCGGTCCAGACGCTGCAGACCCGGGCTGGTATTGGCGTAGTCCTGCGGACGGAACTGCCGCTCGGCGCCGAGACAGATGCGTTGCATGGCCGCAACCGCAAGATCCGGATGCGCG
>JAJYPJ010000117.1 GCA_021795435.1 Pseudomonadota bacterium | reverse complement strand
CTCGCGCTGTCGGCGCTGCTGATCGCGCTGCCCATGGCGATCACCGGCTGGATGCTGGCCCGCAGCGGCGTCGAGACGCGCGGTCGCGGGCTCGAAGCGATCCAGCGCGCGCTGGCGGATTGATCGCAGGCGAGCAAACTTTGTTGAACTGCGCAACACGTGTGCGTGAAACCATAAAGTGTCCGCGCTTGGAATGCATAAATTGTCAGACGGCGAGGCCGGGACGCGTCGAGCGGCTCAATGGATGCCCGTGAGAATGCGATACGCGGCGGTAACCAGGACACCGTTGGGCAGATTGCGGTTGGCGAGGATGACAATGCCGGCGCGCCGCGCCGGAATGAAGGCGACATAAGCCGCGAAGCCATTCGTCGAGCCGGTCTTGTTGATCCATACGTTCTTGGCGGGCGGCATCGGCGGCGTGATGCGCGTAACCGGCGTCGGCTTGAAGATCATCGCCGAAGCGTTCGCGTCCAGCAGCACGGACCGCTGCGCCGGATAGGCCACCTGCTCCCAGATCAAGTCCTGTGTCATCACCCCGGCATGGAAGTAACCCACGTGCGTTTGCGCGATCGCCTTCCGCACGCTCGCGTCGACAGGACGCATCTGCAGGTTGGTTTCGATGAAGCGGAGCATGTCGGCAGCCGTGCTCCTTGCTCCGTAGGCTTCGGCCGCTAGCACGCCGGGTGCCAACCGGATGGGGGTGCCGGCCATCGTGTAGCCCTGCGCATAGTCCTTCATCGCAGTCGGCGGCACCTCGATGTAGGTGTGAGCCATGCCGAGCGCGGGCAACAGCCGGCGCTGCATGGCCACAGTGAAAACCGTGCCCAGCGCCTTGCCGGCGATCACTCCCAGCATGCCGATGCCGATGTTGTTGTACGTGCGGTACGTCCCAGGCGGATAGGCGGGGTGCCAGGATTCCAAGTACCGCATCAACTGCTGCGAATCACCCACGTCGTCCGGAACCTGCAGGGGCAAACCGCCCGGCGTATAGGTACCCAGATCGAGCAGGGAGATGCTGCCGAAGGGCGTACCGCGCAGGCTGGGCAGATACTTGTCGACCGGATCGGTGAGGGTGAGTTTCCCATCGACACCCGCCCAGGCCACCAGAGTTGCGGTCAGGGTCTTGCTGACGGAGCCGAGTTCAAACAATGTGTCGCGGTCGACTGGACGCCCGGTCGCGAGCGAAGCCACGCCGTAGTCGAGCACGCAGGAGTGACCGCCAGCGATGAGCCCGACGGCCATGCCCGGGATGCCGTACTGCCGCATCAGCGGCTGGACGGTGCCATTCACCGTGCGTCTGAACTGCATTGGCCTGCAGTCCGACGCGTGCGCAGAGATGGCGGCGGCCAGCAAGGCCGTTGCGGCGAGGACGCGGAGTGCTGCGAGGGCCATGCGTGGACTCCTGCGGGTGCAACAACTAGGGGTAGTGAAAAATCGTGCGGAGAAAATCCATGTGGAAGATATGCGCGAGACGGCGTGGCGCCCCGGCTGCGCCGGACGATTTGCGGCAGGTCACGCTGCGATCGAAATCGGATTTCGACTCCTTGGTCGCGGTCAGTGCCCGCTGTTCGCCGAATGAAGAAACTGGGATGCGTTCTCCCGTCTTCATCTCAATGCGCAGGATTATCGGTTGACTGCATCAGTGCGCCGGCACCGTATCGCGCGCGCGCACTCTTCGTCGCAGACCCTCCATCACCAGTGCGTAGGTGTGTCATTGGCCCACCAGCAGCCCCTCGCCCCGCAAGACATCCAGAAGTGCCGCAGTACCTTCAACGTGGAACGCATGCATGCCGAAGCGTCGTGCTGCGTGCACATTGGCGGCCGAATCGTCGAAAAAACAGATTGCGGCAGCCGGCATGCCACAGGCGGCCAGGGCGTGCTCGAATGCTGCAGCGTCGGGCTTGAGGGCACCCAAGCGGTGCGAGGCAAGCGCGATGTCGAAGTCATCGGCAAAGCCACCGAATCGCTGCCAATGCAGCACGTTCGTATTGCTCAGGCAGCCGACACGGTAGCGTTGACGCAGCGTACGCAGCGCATCGCGTGCGCCGGGATTAATCCCGCGCGGCCAGGACGTGAACTCGTCCAGGAATGCCGCCGGCGACAGGCGCAGTTGCCATTCAGCGATGAACTCCAGCGCGAATTCGCCCGACTCGGCCCTACCCAGCTCAAAGCGGCGTACCGAGGGCGATGCAAGCCAGCGTTCCTTGATGGTTGGCGCATCCGTTGGCGCTGGCAACAAGCTGCCTAGGCGCTCGAAGCCGGTGTTGTCGACGAGAACGCCGCCCAGATCGAACAGCAAGAGCGCGGGCATTTCCATTCAAAGCGCCCCATGCCCCAAACGGCCTCCGATGTCTTCGCCTGCACGCGTTCGACGCCTCGCAACGAAGACATTCGAAACCAGAGCGTCCGGCTTGCCGGAGTCCTTCCGCGGTCGAGCGCACTCGCATCCATGTCGCACCTCGTCCTGAGAACTGGTCATTGGGCACCTGTGTTTTTCCGTCATGTGCATACGAATAAAGTTCGCGCGCTGTGACTAGAAAAGTTTGCGCGGGACACAACTGGCTCGGGCCTAGGGTAAAGAGGACGGGACCCCAGGGCGAGCCGCTCTCATAAAGCAGCAGAGGGCCGGCGTTGTCCGCGCAAGCTTACGCGACCGCCCTGAGCAAGCCTGCCATTGCGGACTCGGCCACCCTGTAGCTTTCCTTGCGAAATCGTGATGCCAATTTGGGCGTTGCCGGCCCCGCGCATGTTGCCGCGCCCTTCCGCGGCCCGCAGAATCCGCCGATCAACGGGAGAAACCCATGGAACAGTCACACTATGCCCTGCGCCGGGCCGCATTGACCTTGCTCTTTCTGTTCGCCCCGCTGCTCGCAAGAGCCGCGGGCATCATCCCGGAACCCAA
>JAJYPJ010000116.1 GCA_021795435.1 Pseudomonadota bacterium | reverse complement strand
CCCCATCTCCAGGGACGACCGGCGCGCGGTGAGCTGCTCCGGGCTACGCCCTTCGCAGCTCGCCGCGCCAAAGACTTACACCACTCCGCGGGACATTACCTGACCATGTCGTGCCGATCTCCTGGCAGCAAGGCAGCCGACATGAATCGCCATGTACGGCGCCCGCTGCATATCGGCAGGCTCTAACCTGCCCCGGTGTGTCTGCGTTCGCGAGCCAGGGTGCCGGCTCGGATTGTCTGGACACGGTCTTGCTACTCAGGCTGCCTTTCGCATGGCAGTCCTGTCGAAAGTTGCTGGGGGCGAACTATGCGACACGTTGCCCTGCCGCCACGTTTGCGCGGGCGACATCACATGCCGCGACCTTCCGCAAACATTCTTGCGCTGCCGATGTCGAAATTCATGCGGCTGGCTCGTCATTGCAACGAGCGTGAACGTTTCGCGCTTTCAACCACCGAGAGGACACCTCCATGAACTACACGATCCTGATTTATGACTCACCTGCAAGTTTTGCCCTGCGCACCGACCCACAGAAGAGTCAGGCCTACTGGGCCCGCTGGCCAAGCTACAGGCAGGCGCTCGTCGATGCGGGCGTCTTTGTTGGAGGAGCGGGTCTCCAGTTACCGGATACCGCGACAACGATCCGGCAGCGCAACGGTCAGCGGCTGGTACAGGACGGCCCGTACGCCGACACAAAGGAGCAGCTCGGTGGCTACTTCATCATCAATGCACCGAGTCTGGATGCCGCTCTTGAATGGGCATCACGCTGTCCAGTTGAACCCGATGATGTGATCGAAGTTCGCCCCAATTTGCAGGTGCCGGGCTGACGGTGCTGACTCCGGATGTACACGACACAGTCGAGCGGGTAGTCAGGGACTCCTACAGTCGGCTGGTCGCCTTTCTTGCCGCGCGCTCGCGCGACGTGGCCGCAGCCGAGGATGCATTGGCCGATGCTTTCCAGGCTGCGCTGCAGACTTGGCCGCGCTCTGGGGTGCCTGACAAGCCCGAGGCGTGGCTGCTCGTCACGGCGCGTCGAAAGCTCATTGATGCCGCGCTTCACAACCGCGTCCACGACGAGGCCATGCCGACGCTGCTCGCTATAGCCGACGAGGCATACGATCTGGCGAGCCACTGCAGCGAATTTCCGGACGAGCGCCTCAAGCTGCTGTTCGTCTGCGCCCACCCGGCGATCGATGTCGCCGCGCGCACGCCGTTGATGCTGCAAACCGTGCTGGGGCTGGACGCTGCACGGATCGCATCCGTGTTCCTCGTGAAGCCGTCCGCCATGGGACAGCGGCTCACGCGCGTGAAGGCAAAAATCCGCGACGCTCGTATTGCGTTTGAAGTACCCGAGGCCAAGGAGTTGCCGGGCCGGCTCGACGCCGTGCTGGAGGCCATCTACGCCACCTATGGCACGGGGTGGGCCGATGTGGCCGGCGCCGATGCGCGCCGCAAAGGCCTCGCCACCGAGGCCATCACGCTCGGCCGCCTGCTCTTGCAACTGTTGCCAGCGGAGCCGGAGGTACAGGGCCTGCTGGCGCTGATGTTGTACTGTGAAGCGCGGCGAGATGCGCGCCTAAACAAGGATGGCGACTACGTGCCCTTGTCCGAGCAAGACACAGAGCGCTGGAGGTGGCCGCTCCTCGGGGAGGCTCATCAACTCCTTCTCAGTGCCGAGCAAGCCAGAAGAGTCGGCTGCTTCCAGTTGGAGGCCGCCATCCAAAGCGCACACACCCGCCGAGCCATGTCCGGCCACACCGACTGGGAAGAGATTGCTCTGCTCTACGAAGGGCTCGTGCGGCTTGCGCCCACCGTCGGCGCGCTGGTTGGGCGGGCTGCCGCCGTGGCTGAAGCGCGCGGTGCTGCCACGGGGTGGTCGATGCTGGAAACCATCCCGGCCGAGTCGATCGCGACCTATCAGCCGTACTGGGCGCTGGCTGCCCATCTGCTGCGAACGCTGGACCGCGAAGAAGAAGCCCAGTGCGCCTATAGCCGCGCCATCGGCCTGTGCGAAGACTCGGCCATGCGCGAGTTCCTGGTACGCAAGGCTTCGCGCGCTTGAGCGCGAGGCCAACACACTGCTATCGCTGGTCTTTGTCCACCTGATGGTTGACAAGGGCTTGTTTATCATTAACACTTAACGTTATGGTGAAGCGATATACTGAGGCCCTCGATGCCACATTCTTTGCACTGTCCGATCCCACGCGACGGGCCGTGCTGGCGCGGCTGTCGGCCGGCGAGGCGGCCGTCACCGAACTGGCCGCACCGTTCGCGATGACCTTGGTTGCCGTCACCAAGCACCTTGACCTGTTGGAGAACGCCGGCCTGATCGAGCGCGAAAAGGTGGGCCGAACCGTGACGTGCCGGCTCAATGCGGCGCCGCTCAAAGACGCGGCGAACTGGGTGGCCACCTATGAGCATTTCTGGGACCAGCAGTTCGATGCCTTGGCCGCCTATCTGGCACAAGAACAAGCTACAGCGAAGGGAACACCATGCCCGCCACAGAAGCCCAAACACTCCGCCGCTCGCAGCACTTCGCGGCGAATCGCGAAAGGGTCTTCCGCGCGTGGACGGACCCGCAAGAGCTGAAGAAGTGGTGGGGCCCGGGACGCTATATGACAGCGTCGGTCGAGATCGACTTGCGGCCCGGTGGGCAGTACCGCATCGCGGCGCAGCTACCCGGCGGCCCGCTCGAGTATCCGAGTGACGACGCGATCGCCGAAAGATCGATTGCTGAGTATTCGCCAGCCTGTCCCGGCCAAGCGCATGCGCCCAGCGCATTAGATAGCCGATCGGAGAGAGACCGACCGTTTTCTTGAAGTTGACGGCGAGCGTTGTACGAGACATGCCCACGCGGTGGGCAATCTCCTGCAAGGTCCAAGGCCGTGCAGCCTCCGCATCCATGACTGAAGATGCAGCCGCAGAGCCTGAACGACCATCATCTGAGCGAGATGCTCCGCCACCAGAAAGACTCCCTG
>JAJYPJ010000013.1 GCA_021795435.1 Pseudomonadota bacterium | reverse complement strand
CTCTTATGACCTGTCGGGCCAGATCGCGGCGCTGACGACGACCGGGGGCATTCAAGCCTATGCGCATGTCTTCGAGTGGCTTCTGTACGGTGGGCTCGGCATCGCCCTGATTTATTTGCTTGCCGCGCCATGGATCGTGAAGTTGATGCACGGCGTGCGCTAAGGGACTACGAACCCGAGTGCATTGGTGTCGCGACATGAGGGCATGCCTCATGGCAATTGCTGCATCACGCATGCCGCGACGAGGCCATGTCATGCGGCTTCCCCAAGCCCGCGTTTGCAGGCCAATCGTTTTGCTCTGGGGAAGCCGTCAGCGCTCTGCCCATTGACCTGATCGACTCGCTCGGTCCTTGGATTCCGGGCTTCGGTTGAATCAATGGCCACCTACATTCGTGGTCGAAGCGGGCGTCCGTCGGCGGATGGTGGCCATCCCCTCAGCCAAGGTTGCGCGTGAAAGCTGACCGACACGCACGGATTTCAACTCTCCCTGGGCGTCGACGAAGAGCGTTGTCGGAAGGCCTAGCGCATGATAGGCGCGCAGTAGCAAGCCATCGGGATCCAACACGATGCGAGATGAGTCGAGACGCTTCCGGTTGAGGTAGGCTCGCACCGTAGGGGCATCCTGACCTTGATCGACCAGGATGAAGCGGATGCCCGGCGTGCGTGTGGCGGCCTTGACCAGCATGGGTAGCTCGCGTTGGCAGGGCGGGCACCAAGTCGCCCACAGGTTCATCACCAAGGGCTTGCCCCGCATGCCGGATAGCTGGACTGTCGCGCCGTCGATTGTTTGCAGGGTTAGGTGAGGCAAGGACTTCCGAGGCACCTGTCTCGGGGCAACGAAGCTGGCCAGTAGCGCTGCAGCCAATGTCCCACCAGCTAGGCTGGTCACCAGCGGGCGGCCCAAGGCAGGCCGACGCCAGATCCAAAGCAGCCCGCCAGCAAGGGCTGCCGATACCCCGGGCCAGAAGGCGAAGCCGGCATCCCGAATATCCAGCATTGCCCAGGGGCCGTCGAACTCCTGCCAATGCGTAGCGACGAAGCCCATGCGCGCACCAGCCAGCGCGAGCAGAAGCAGGCTATACAGCGCAGGCTCCGCATCGGCCTGGCCTCGGCGGCGATTGGACCACGCGATCAACGTGGCTAATCCGTAACCTGCCAAAATGATCACCGGCCCCCAGGGCAACATCACGGGCCCCACTGGAAGCGCGATCACGAATGGTTGGCCAAGCTGGCTGCGGCAATCATGTCGTCTGGCGACGCGTTCAAAGTCGGCCCTGCGTCGGCCGGTGAGCCTGCTAGCCTTGGCCCATGGACTTGAAGCATTTGCCGTTCAAGGTTTACCTGGTTGGTGGGGCAGTGCGAGATCATTTGCTCGGCTTGCCTCGTTGTGACCGTGACTGGGTGGTTGTAGGGGCTACGCCACAGGCCATGCTTGACGCCGGCTTCAAGCCGGTCGGGAAGGACTTCCCCGTCTTCCTTCACCCGAGGACCGGCGAGGAATACGCGCTGGCGCGCAGCGAACGCAAGCGCGGGCATGGTTACCACGGATTCGTGGTCAACGTCGACCCATCGGTGACGCTCGAGCAGGATCTCGCGCGGCGTGATCTGACCATCAATGCCATGGCTGAGGATATCGACGGGCGCATTATTGATCCGTATGGTGGCCAGCACGATCTTTTGGATCGGACGCTTCGGCACGTTTCGCCCGCGTTCGTGGAGGATCCGGTTCGACTGCTGCGCATCGCGCGATTCGCCGCTCGTTACGAGCCGATGGGTTTTCAGGTTGCTCCGGAAACACTGCTGCTGTTGAGGCAGATGGTGGCCGCCGGCGAGATCGACCACTTGGTTCCCGAGCGTGTCTGGACCGAATTGCGCAAGGGGCTTGCGGAATCACGGCCATCGGCCATGTTGCGGTTGCTGCGCCGCTCTGACGCATTGGCACGTCTGCTTCCCGAAGTCGACGTGCTTTATGGCGTGCCGCAACGTACTGACTACCATCCTGAGCGGGATACCGGAACGCACGTGGAAATGGCCCTCGACGTTGCGGCCCGGATCGCGCCGCGAAACGACCTGGTTGGCTTCGCCGTGCTGGTGCACGATCTCGGAAAGGCATTGTCCTCGCGTGCGGATTGGCCTCGCCACGTTGGGCATGAAACGCGTGGGCTGAGCCCGCTTCGGGCATTGTGCACGCGCCTCAGGATTGGTACTTCGCATCGAGAGCTCGCCGAAGTCGTCTGTCGTTATCACCTTGATGCGCATCGTGCCCTGCGCCTTCGAGCCGGCACTACCCTGAACCTCCTGGAGAGGATCGATGCCTTGCGCAGACCTGAGCGGCTCAGGTTGTTCGTGCTGGCGTGTGAGGCCGACGCGCGTGGCCGTGGGGGCCACGAGAACGATGCCTACCCGCAAGCCGAACGACTACGCAAGGCGCTGGGCGCTGCACGAGCCGTTTCCGTGGCACCGTTGCTTGCGCAAGGATTGAGCGGGGATCGACTTGGCACCGCGCTGCGAGAGTCTCGCTGCAGGGCCATAGCGGGCTTGGACGCCGGTCAGCGGCATCCTTGAGGACCATGACGCCAACCCCGCGCGCGGTGGTCAATCGCCAAGCGTCAGCAGGGATGCGTTGCCACCCGCTGCGGTCGTATTGATGCTGATCACGCGTTCGGTCATAAAGCGCAGAAGATAGTGCGGCCCACCGGCCTTGGGTCCCGTCCCTGAATACCCCTCTCCGCCGAACGGCTGTACGCCAACCACCGCGCCGATCTGGTTGCGATTGACATAGCAGTTGCCGGCACGCACGGCATGACTGATTCGCTCAACGGTGGCGTCGATCCGGCTGTGGATCCCAAGCGTCAGTCCGTAGCCGGTTGCGTTGATAACGTTGATGACCTTGTCCAAGTCTGCGGCCCGCCACCGGACAACGTGAAGGACCGGTCCGAATACTTCCCGATCAAGGACGTCCATGCCCTCGATCTCGTAAGCGCGAGGAGCAAAGAAGGTGCCGTTCGCGCATCCTGCGGGTAGGGGCGTCTCGGCAATCTTGCGGGCTTCACGATCCATTCGCGCGGCGTGGCTCTCGAGCAGTGCCAAGGCGTCCTGATCGATGACGGGGCCTACATCGGTCGACAACAAGCCCGGATCGCCCACTTTGAGCTCTGCCATGGCACCAGCGAGCATCTTCAGGACCTTGTCAGCGATGTCGTCCTGCACAAACAGCACTCTCGCCGCGGAACAGCGCTGCCCGGCTGAATCAAACGCGGACGTCAGAGCATCCTTTACGAGTTGCTCCGGTAACGCGGATGAATCAGCGATCAGCGCGTTCTGGCCACCGGTTTCGGCGATCAGCGTAGCAATGGGTGCATTGCGCGCGGCGAGCGCACGATTGATTGCCCAGGCAGTGTCAGTGCCACCCGTGAAAGCCACGCCAGCGACGCGCGGGTCGGAGGTCAGCGCCGCGCCCACCGTCGAGCCGTCGCCAGGCACGAATTGCAGCACGGATTCTGGAACGCCCGCCTCGTGGAGCAGGCTGGCCATGGCGTGGCCAATCAAGGTCGCTTGTTCCGCTGGTTTGGCAATGACGCTGTTGCCGGCGGCAAGCGCCGCCGCAATTTGTCCCGTAAATATGGCCAGCGGGAAGTTCCATGGGCTGATGCACACGAATACCCCGCGGCCACGCAGTTCCATGCCATTTCTTTCGCCAGTCGGGCCTGGCAACGGCATCGGGTTGCCGCACAGCCGGCGAACCTCATGAGCGTAGTAGCGAAGAAAATCGGCGGCCTCGCGAACTTCGGCGACGCTCGCGGGCAGTGTCTTGCCAGCTTCGCGGACGCACATCGCAATGAAGCTGCCGCGACGATCTTCTAGAAGGGTTGCGGCGCGCTCGAGAATTTGCGCACGCGCATCGGCTGACATTGCGTCCCAGGTTACCTGCGCCGCGACCGCATTCGCGAGGGCCTTGTCGATGACGTTCGGGTCTGCGGCCTTCCATCGTCCGATGATCTGGCGGCGATCGGCAGGATTGCGCACATCGTAAGTCGGCGCATCGGCGTCGGTGGAACCGGGAACCAGTGGTGCCGCCTGCCAAGGACCGGGATTGGCACCGATCTGCTCGGCCAACACGCGCAGTTCCGGATCCGAGGCGAAGTTGATACCCATGGAATTCTTCCTGATTGGCAAGTACAGGTCGGTTGGCAGCGGGATGCGCGGATGCTGCTTCAGTGAATGGTGCGCAGCGGCAGCGCATGGATCGGCAACCAGTTCATCGGGTGCCAGGCTGGGGTCGGAAATCCGGTTGACAAAACTCGTGTTGGCGCCGTTCTCGAGGAGACGACGCACGAGATAAGGCAACAAATCCTCATGGCTCCCGACGGGGGCGTACACCCTGCAGGGGACGTTCCACTTGTCTGCGCCCACGATCTCACCATAAAGATCGGCGCCCATGCCGTGCAATCGCTGGAACTCGAAGGGGCGTCCTGCGGCGATGTGGCGGATTGCGGCAACGGTGTGCGCGTTGTGGGTCGCGAACGCAGGGTAAATGTGTTGGCTGCCGGCATCGAACATCCGGTGGGCACATGCCAAGTAGGCGACATCGGTATTGACCTTGCGCGTGTATACGGGATACCCCACATGGCCGAGTTCCTGTGCGCGCTTGATTTCAGCATCCCAATAGGCCCCTTTGACCAAGCGCACGCACCAGCGTCGGCCAACCGCGCGGCTTTGCTCCACAAGCCAGTCGATGACCCGCGGGGCGCGTTTCTGGTAGGCCTGGATCGCGAGGCCATAACCTTCCCATCCATTCAACGATGCATCCGAGAAAACCGCGCCGATCACTTCCAGGGAGAGTTCGAGGCGATCCGCTTCCTCTGCGTCGACGGTCATCCCAACCCCTTGCGCCTTGGCCAGACGCGCAAGATCAAGGACCCGGGGGACCAGTTCGGAAAGCACCCGCGCACGCTGTGCAATCTCATACCGAGGATGCAGGGCCGAGAGCTTTACGGAGATCGACGGCGCCTCGAGCACGTCGGCATAGGATCCGCCCTGTCCCAGCGCCAAGATGGCCTGGCGGTAGGCGTCAAAGTAGCGGGTGGCATCCGGCGCGGTCAGCGCTGCCTCGCCCAGCATGTCATACGAGTACCGGTAGAGTCGCCCGTCCTTGTCCGAAGCGCGCGTCTGCGCCTCGGCAATTGTGCGCCCCATGACAAACTGATGACCCATGATGCGCATCGCCTGGCGTACCGCCAGACGAATCACGGGTTCACCGCTACGTCCCGCTAATCGCTTCAACGCGCCTAGCCAATCGCTCTCCGTGCTGCTCGAAAGGCGCACGAGGCGACCCGTAAGCATCAGCCCCCACGTGGAAGCATTGACAAAAAGCGAATCGCTCTTGCCAAGGTGTTTCTCCCAGTCGGCATCGCCCAGCTTGTCCTGGATCAGGCGGTCGGCGGTGACGGTATCGGGAATGCGCAGTAAGGCCTCGGCGACACACATCAACAGGACGCCTTCCTCACTCGACAGGTCGTACTGCCGCATGAAACTCTCGACGGCACTTTGATTCTCGCTACGCACTCGCACATGCTTGACAAGTTGTGCCGCGGCGTGCCCGATGGCCGCTGCAGCGTCCTTGTCCGGCATCGCGATTGCCAAGCAAGCCGCCAACGCATCTTGTTCGCTTTGGCTCCAGCCTGGACCCAAGTCGGGAAAGCGCGCCATCGCGGGAAGCTCGGGTGTGAGGATGTCCATGGTGCCGACGCTAGGGAAAAAGACTCCATAGTCTAGGACCTGATGCGTGATCCCGGGTGGCGAGCGGTGTGCCTGTGGCGGGTTGTCGCGGGGGCAGGCAGCGTTTCGCGGATCTGATCCGGATCAAGGCGAGGTTCGGGGTGTGGCGGCTTGCCGCTGCTGACGTGCGGGCGCTATCCTCAATCCTGAAGCTATCCCAAACGACGATGGTCTCTATCGATACGCCCACGCCGACGCGCAATACTCAGGTTCTCTGGCTGCGGCCAAATCGCGCCCTGAGCCTGCGTGCGCTGCGCTGGGTGGCGGGGCTACTCGCCACCTATGTCATGCTGGTCGCGCTTCTCAGCGCGCTGGCAGGTAATCCGTTTGCGCCGCTCTTTGCGTTGTTCGACGCAGGCATCGTGCTTATGGCCTTCCTGCTGGTCTGGCGTGCCGGCCAGCGTGCCGAGCGCATTACGCTCAGTGAAGCGTCGCTGGAAGTGGCGCGTTTTCCGCCGGAGGGGCCAGCTGTGCAACTGCAACCCTATTGGGTGCGCGTGAGACTGCAGCCTGGCCCTTCCCACGCGCGCCTAACGCTGGTCTCACATGGCAGGGCCACGGAGATTGGCGCCTTCCTGGGTGAAGACGAGCGCGTCGCTCTGTGCAACCAACTCCAGGCCGGTCTGGCTCGATTGCGGCAGCCGGCCCACATCACGCAACCCGGATACAACCCATGACCCAGCCCGTCCTTCCGACTGCCCAGCCGTCGGTGTCCCGCCGTGTCGTCCGAGCGTTGCTGGCCATGGCCAGCGTCTTGCCGGCATTCCCGGCTCTGGCCAACCCGCAGCATCCGAGCGCCTGGCAGATCAACTTGACTCGCGGAGACAGTGGGCTGTCCCACGACGTCTGGGACCTCCACATGGCCGTGTTCTGGGTGTGCGTGTGCATCGGGATTGTGGTCTATGGAGTCTTGGTCTACTCGTTGTTCAAGTTTCGGAAGTCCAAGGGCGCCAAGCCGGACACAGGATTCACCCACCACACGTTGCTTGAAGTGGTGTGGACCACCATTCCAGTGCTGATCCTGATTGGGCTTGCGTATCCCGCATCGCGGCTTCTCGTCTATGAAAACAACACCGCCGGTTCTCAGCTGACGGTGAAGGTCACGGGTGTCCAGTGGCTGTGGCGCTATGACTACGTTGACTATCTGGGCCAGCCCATAAGACATGTTGGACTGATCTCCAAGCTGGCGGAGGACAGTAACGAAGCTCGGCAGGGAGTCCCGGGCATCAGCCCCTGGAACATCAAGTCCAAGAGCGGCGTGCGCGATTACCTGCTCAATGTCACGGAACCCCTAGTGGTGCCAACGCACACGAAAATCCAATTCCTGATTACCTCCGTGGACGTCATCCACGGGTTTTGGGTACCTGCGCTGGGCTGGCAGGCCGATGCCATTCCTGGCCAGATCCACGACGCATGGGGTGAGTTCGACAACCCTGGAACGTATCGGGGCCAGTGCGCGCAGCTCTGTGGCCAGGACCATGCCTACATGCCGATCGTCATCAAGGCAGTGCCGAGGTCCGAGTTCCAGCAATGGCTGGCGGATCGAGAGAGCAAGGCGCACATGGACGTGATCTCACGCACCGCCCAAGTGGTTCGGGCTTCTGAAACCCAGCCGCAGGGCTGATTCCAACGTATTTCGACCGAGGCAGCAGACCATGAGTACTCACGCCGCCACCCATGACGACGCGCAGCACGACGACGTGCCCAAGGGCTTCGTCCACCGATGGTTGTTCGCGACCAATCACAAGGACATCGGCACCATGTATCTGGTGCTGGCGCTGGTGATGTTCTTCGTCGGCGGCACCATGGCGATGGTCATCCGTGCCGAACTTTTCGAGCCCGGACTGCAGCTGGTCCAGCCCTATTTCTTCAACGAGCTGACGACGTTGCACGGGCTGGTGATGATCTTTGGGGCGATCATGCCGGCGCTCGTGGGCTTGGCCAACTGGCAAATCCCGCTGATGATCGGTGCGCCGGATATGGCGCTGCCGCGCATGAACAACCTCTCGTTCTGGATCATGCCCTTTGCATTCCTGCTGATGTTGTCGACGCTGTTCATGCCCGGTGGAGCCATCGCTGGCGGGTGGGTCATGTATCCACCGTTGATCCTGCAAACAGGGGAGTCGCTAGCGTTCACGATTTTCGCCATCCACTTGATGGGGATCAGCTCGATCATGGGTTCGATCAACATCATCGCAACGATCCTCAATTTGCGTGCTCCTGGCGTCGATCTCCTCAAGATGCCGCTGTTCGTGTGGACGTGGTTGATTACCGCGTTCTTGCTGATCGCGATCATGCCTGTGCTGGCAGGAGCGGTCACGATGCTCCTGACTGACAAGTACTTTGGCACCAATTTCTTCAACGCCGCTGGCGGCGGTGACGTGCTGCTTTACGAGCATGTGTTCTGGTTCTTCGGGCATCCCGAGGTCTATGTAATGATCCTGCCGGCGTTCGGCGTGATCTCCGAGGTCATCCCGACCTTTGCGCGCAAACCGCTATTCGGCTACAAGCCGATGGTCTATGCGACTGCCTCGATCGCATTCCTCTCGTTTATCGTCTGGGCACATCACATGTTCACGGTGGGCTTGCCTGTGGGCGCGCAACTGTTCTTCATGTACGCCACCATGCTGATCGCCGTGCCGACAGGCGTGAAGGTCTTCAATTGGGTGGCGACCATGTGGAAGGGTTCGATGACCTTCGAGACACCCATGCTGTTTGCCGTCGCTTTTGTGATTCTCTTTACGATCGGTGGTTTCTCGGGGCTCATGCTTGGGCTCGTGCCCGCTGACTACCAGTACCACAACAGCTACTTCGTAGTTGCCCATTTCCACTACGTGCTGGTCACCGGTGCTGCGTTCGGCATCATGACGGGTGTCTATTATTGGCTGCCCAAGTGGAGTGGGCACATGTATTCCGAGCGCTGGGGCAAGATTCATTTCTGGCTGAGCGTGATTTCAGTGAACGTGCTGTTCTTCCCGCAGCACTTCCTTGGGCTGGCTGGCATGCCGCGGCGAATCCCTGACTACAACGTGGCTTTTGCTGACTGGAACATGGTCAGTTCGATTGGTGGGTTCGTATTTGGTGCGACCCAGCTCATCTTCGTCGGCAACATCATCTACACGGTGTATTTCGCGAAGAACCAAGCGCCGGCGAGGGTTTGGGAAGGTGCGCATGGCCTCGAGTGGGAAGTGCCATCCCCCGCGCCGCACCATACCTTCAGTACGCCACCTGAAATCAAGCCAGGCATGCTGGCTCATGGCGATATCGCGCATTGAGCTGGCGGGAGATTTACGTGGATCGGAGCGACCATGCCATGGTCAGTCGTGGCGATTCGCAGCAACGGCAGCCCGATGTCTCTGAACGCCAAGCGCGTCAGCATCGGGCCGCGGTGCGGACGGTCTGGCTGCTGGCACTGGTGTCGGCGGGTTTTTACCTTGTGTTCTTCGTTGAACACTATTTCTTCCACTGACCGTATGCGCGCGGCAGCGATCTTGCGCTGGCGTTGCGCGACGGCGTACTTGGCTTAAACTCGCGCTCAGTCCAGAGGCGGCAGGGTCGCGCCGCCAACCATTCTCGCCAACGCTACGGAACCTCGCCATGTCCCAGCAAGTCGGCTCCTATTACGTTCCCCACGGCAGCCGCTGGCCGATCATTGCCGCGATCGGGTTGTTCGTGTTCATGTGGGGGGCCGCCCACTGGCTAGATGGCATTACGCCCGAGGGGCCGGTGCTCTTGTTCTCTGGCCTGGCCATCTTGATCTTCATGTTCTTCGGCTGGTTTGGCGAGGTGATCCGTGAATCCCTGAAGGGCGTTTACAGCGCCCAGGTGGATACCTCGTTCCGGATGGGCATGATGTGGTTCATTTTTTCCGAGGTGATGTTCTTCGCTGCCTTTTTCGGCGCACTGTTCTATAGCCGCGGTTTGCAGGTGCCTTGGCTCGCTGGCGAAGGACATGGGGCGCTCACCAACTTTTTCCTGTTCCGGCACTACACGGGTGGGTGGCCTACGAATGGCCCGGCGTCCGTGGGTGGGCCGTTCGAGACGGTCCCGCCTTGGGGCGAACCGCTCATTAACACCCTCATCCTGTTGTCATCGAGCGTGACCATCACGATCGCCCACCACGCCTTGCGGGATGGCAATCGTCGCCGCATGCTGCCTTGGCTGGTTGCCACGCCGATCCTTGGCATGTTGTTTGTCTACTTTCAGGCTCGCGAGTACATGGACGCGTATACGCACCTGAACCTAACGCTGCATAGTGGGATCTATGGTGCCACGTTCTTCATGCTCACAGGCTTCCATGGGCTGCATGTGACGCTTGGGTCGATCATGCTTTGGGTGATTGCCTACCGTGCTTGGCGCGGGCACTTCAGCAAGGAGCACCATTTCGCCTTCGAGGCGGTGGCATGGTATTGGCACTTCGTCGACATTGTGTGGCTTGGCCTGTTCCTGTTCGTCTACATCATGTAGACCGTTAGGTTCAGGGGTGGCGAGGCTTTGGCCTTTCCCAGTTCAGCCGCCGCCCAAGCCGTGCGGGTGTAGTAGCCCGGTCAGGATGCCGATGACCACCAATACGAATACCGCCAGCGAGAAGCCGATTCGCCGGGTCAACGCCCATGCCATGCGCTTGGGGTTGCCGCCGGGCCGTTCGGTCATCATGAAGTACAGGGCCTGGCCCAGGCTGAAGATCGCCGCCAGTAACATGGCGACCAGCAGGAACTTGTAGAGGATGTGCATCGGCGTGGCCCGCAGGAGTGACGTTTCAAGTATATGTCGCGGATGCGAAGGCCGGCGTCGATGCCGATGATCCGCCGCCCGTCCTGGTTTTCAGTGCTGCTTACCCTGTCAGGCACGGCGGCGTTCATCCTGCTGGGTATCTGGCAACTGGACCGTGCGTCCTACAAAGAGCATCTGCTGGCACATTTCGAGCATGCAAGTGCAGCGCGGGCCGTTCCATTCGCCAGAGTCGCCGGAAGCGCTCCGGGTTACCGCTACATGCATGTCGAGGCGACCGGGCATTACCTCGCAAACCATATCTACATGTGGGACGACCAGACCGAAGGCGAACTGGTCGGTGTCGATGTGTACGTGCCGTTCGCGGTCGCTGATCACGAACGCCCGCTCTTGGTGAACCTGGGTTTTCTTCGGCACGGCAGCAGTGAACTTGACCGTCCCCCGCAGGTGCCGCGACTACGGAACGGCACGGTGACGATCCATGGCTTGTACGCGCCAATGCCACCGCCCGGATTCAAGATCGGAGGTGATCAGCTTCTGGCACAGCGCCACTACCCGAAGATGGCAACCTATCTCGATCTAGATGTCATCAGCCGCGACTTGGGCCGGAACCTGCAGCCCGGCATCCTTCTTCTTGATCAAGATCCGCGATCAGGTTACATCCGTCAGTGGACGCCCACTTTCATGCCGCCGGCGCGCCATCAGGCTTACGCGTTCCAGTGGTTTTCCTTCGCCGCGGCAGCACTGGTGATCTTCTTCGCCATGCACCGGCAGAAGCCGCGCGACGCGGGTTCTTCAGACGACCATCACCCGACATGACCGAGAACATCGTAGATGCACGACGAGGCCGTCGCCAGCTATTGCTGATTGTGGCGGTGTTCCTGACACCCTTCGCGCTGGCGGCCCTGCTTGCAGTATCGGGTTGGGTGCCCAAGGCGCGCAGTCACGGCGAGCCCATCGTTCCACAACAAAACTTTGGGCAATTACTGGTTCGCATAGCCGGGGGCGGGGCGTGGCCGTGGCGGGCATCGACACCCAAATTCACTCTCGTTGCACTGGCAGGTCCGGATTGCAGCGTGTCCTGTCTTGGCAAGCTCGATTTGCTTCACCGTGCACAGATCGGCCTGACGCAAAGTAGCGACAAGCTGAGGCTCTTGTACATCGGGAACGTTCCCGGCGGCTCGGCAGCGGCTGCAGTGATGACTGCGTGGACCGTGGGGCACACCCGCGCGCCGCGGTTGCTCCATTACGCACCTCAGAAGTCCGACCGAGTGGCTGTGTTGCTGGTGGCTGCTGATGGAACGGCCATCGTCCATTACCCATCATCCGTATCCGTTGCGGACATCAACAAGGATCTCCGGAGGCTATTCAGGTGAACTCCAAACCGACCTGGGCGAGGACGCTGGCGTGGATCGCGGCGGCCTTCGCACTTGGCGTAGTCGTGTTCGGTGCCTTCGTGCGGCTGTCTAACGCCGGGCTCTCCTGCCCGGATTGGCCGACCTGCTACGGCCAGATCACTTGGCCAACGCACCAAGCCACCATCGTCGCCGCGGATGCCGCGTTTCCGAATCGACCGGTCGTCGTCAACCTGGCTTGGCGCGAGCAGGTTCACCGCTTCATTGCGGGGACCCTTGGCGTGATGGTGCTGCTGTTGGCTTTGGCGGCGGCGTGGCGACAGCGTGACGCCCGCAACCTGGTCATTGCTGCGACTCTGGCTGCCGCTGCGGGGATCTGGCTTTACATGGGCGGTGAGCGGCTCTACTCCAGTGCACTCGCAGCGATTGCAATTGCCTTGCCGCTCATCGCGGCCATACGACTGCGACGTGAGACGCCATGGAAGCTGCTCGACGCTGCCCTTGCACTGATTATCTTCCAGGCCATGCTGGGGATGTGGACGGTGACGCTCCTGCTGAAGCCGGCCATCGTCACCAGCCATCTGCTAGGCGGGATGAGCACATTCGGGCTGCTAGCGTATGCCGCCTTGCGACTCAATGGCGCTGGAAGTCGCGATTCGCGCATCAGGCGACTGCAGCCTTGGGTGGTTCTTGGTCTGGGCCTTCTCGCCGTGCAGATTTTTCTCGGCGGTTGGACGAGCACCAATTATGCCGCCCTGGCCTGCGGAACCGACTTCCCGCGGTGTGCCGGATCCTGGTGGCCTGCCATGAACTTTCACCAAGGCTTCGTCCTCTGGCGTGATATTGGCGTGAACTACGAGGGAGGCATCCTCGATGCGGCCGCGCGCGCCGCAATCCAGGTCACTCACCGGATCGGAGCGCTGATCGTCTTTACATACGGAATGCTGCTTGCTTGGCGTGTCTCGCGCGCCGGATTGAAGAGCCAGGCCGCAACGCTTGCCGCGTTGCTTTGTGTGCAGGTTCTGCTCGGCATTGGTAACGTGGTTTTGGGTTTGCCGCTAGTTGTGGCCACCGCGCACAATGCCGGTGCAGCGCTGCTGCTGTTCACGATGGTATGGCTGCTCGCCTCGGTCCAGCGTCACCCGGCGTCGCGGGAGTACTGAGTGAAGCAGTGGCGGGCCTACCTCGAACTAACGAAGCCGCGCGTGGTCGCGCTGCTGGTATTCACGGCACTCATTGGCGCGCTCCTCGCGGTGCCGGGTCTTCCTCCATGGCGACCTCTTCTGGCAGGGCTTGCGGGCATATGGCTGGCCGCGGGTTCCGCTGCCGCGATCAACCATTTGGTCGACCAGCGGCTCGACGAACTGATGGCTCGTACCGCGCATCGGCCGTTGCCGACCGGTCAACTGCGACCGATGCAGGTGCTCGCATTTGCGCTGTTGCTGGGAGCGCTCGCGATGGTGTTGCTCGTGGCCTGGGTCAACTTGTTGACCGCGGTGCTCACTTTTGCGTCGTTGATGGGGTACGCCGTCGTCTACACCGCCTTCCTGAAGCGGGCAACGCCGCAGAACATCGTGATCGGCGGCATTGCGGGCGCGGCGCCGCCCGTGCTCGGCTGGACGGCGGTAGCGGGTGGCTTGCATGCCTACGCGCTGCTGCTTTGCCTGATTGTATTTCTATGGACGCCACCGCATTTCTGGGCCCTTGCGATCTTTCGCCGGCACGACTATGCGCGCGCGGGTATTCCTATGTTGCCCGTCACTCATGGCGTGACGGTAACGCGATGGCACCTGCTCGCCTACACGGTTCTTTTGGCGCTTGCCACGCTGCTGCCCTACCTCACCGGCATGAGCGGACTCTTTTATCTGGGCGGCGCACTGGTATTAGACGCCGGCTTCCTCTACTACGCCGTACGCATGCTGCGACCGCCGGATGAGTATTTCGCCATGCGAACCTTCAATTACTCCATCCTTTATCTGGCTGCGCTATTCGGCTTTCTCCTGGCCGACCACTGGTTGCGACCCATTTCCGGTTTCCAATCAGCTTACGCTGCGCTCCATCGCTAAGCCCGGTCAAGGCATCCCGGTAGGTCGGCGAACTGGGCAGTGGACCCACAATGGAGCATGACCGTCGAAGTGGAGTTCGATGGTCACCGTGCCTCCGGGGCGCACTTCAGGACTGCCATGCATCAGCATGAGGTGGAATCCACCTGGCTCGAGGCTAAAGCTGCCTCCCGCAGGGATCACGATGACTCGTGCGCGCTCCATGCGATCCACGCCGCTGCGATTGACAGACCGGTGCAGCATTACATTCAAGAATTGTCCGCTGCTGGCACCGATGAGGCGTATGGGCCTCGTGCCTGTATTGCGGAGCGTCATGTAACCTGCCATCGGCAATCCGGCCGGCAGCCACCGGACCCAGGGATTGCGAACCACGATGGAGGCCGATGGACGCGACCGATTGGGAACCTTCTGCGCTGATTGCAACCGGCCTGGTCGGTTCGGGACTAATTGCGTCGTGATCACAGTTCCGGCCCGCGCGCTGCAAAGAATGCCGAAGATTAGGACGCCAGCGACGCGGATCATCTGGAATGCTCTTGAAGGAGCTGACCGATATCATGGTCAAGTTGTGCGACCGTGCTTTGCTGCGTTGCGAGCAAGCGGGCTTGCCCACGCATGTCGAAAATGAAGATTGCGGAACTATGGTTGACTTCGTAGTTGCCATCCGCATCTGCTGGCCCGTAGCTGTAGGCAACGCGGTAACGTTTGGCCACGCGCGCGATTGCGCCGGGCCTGCCGGACAGGCCGACAATCTGGGGTCCGAATGCTTTCACGTAGGCATGCAGGACGCGGGGCGTGTCCCGCTGAGGGTCGACACTGACGAACAACACGCGAACGTCTTTGGCTAGTGGCCCGAGGTTCTGCAGCACGACCGCCAAGTGGGCTAGGGTGGTCGGGCAGACATCCGGGCAATGCGTATAGCCGAAATAGAGCAACGCGATCTTGCCGCGATACGACGCCCCAGTCACGGACTTGCCGCGATCATCGACCAAGTGGAACCGCAAATCAGGCAGATGGCCTCGAACGTCTGTCAGTAGCCATTGCGCATGGCTATGTGAGCAAGCAGCGAGAACCAGAAGCAAGAGGACCGTCAGCAGCGTTTTCAGGCGAGCCATGTCGCATTGTAGTCATCATGCTCAAGGTGGTGCACGATCTCGGTGACGTCGCAGTGCGGTACGCTCGGCATACGGAAACTGATGCCATGCCATGAATCCACTGTCCAGCATGCAAGCGGAGGGTCTCGATGGGGAAATGGTCGAGCTTGGGCGATTCGCGGGCAGCACGCTATTGATCGTGAACGTTGCATCAAAGTGCGGATTCACGCCGCAATACCACGGATTGGAAACGCTGTACCAGCAATTTAGGGAACGCGGCCTGGCAATCCTGGGATTCCCTTGTGACCAGTTTGGCCATCAGGAGCCGGGTGATGCCCAGGAAATTCGGCGGTTTTGTTCGCTTCAATATGACGTGAGCTTCCCGATGTTCGCCAAGATCGAGGTCAACGGCGAACGTGCGCACCCTCTTTACCAGTGGCTCAAGCGCGAGGCCCCCGGAGCGCTCGGTTCCCAGGCGGTGAAGTGGAATTTCACCAAGTTCCTTGTCGATACGCAGGGGCGTGTCGTCAAGCGTTATGCGCCCATCGTCAAGCCGGAGGCAATTGGACGTGAACTGGAGGCGCTACTGCCGGACTCTGCATGATGACCGCGCTGCACGCACCCTTGCGAGAGCTGCTCGAGCGGCGCTACGCGGATCTCCTTGCGCTGCTACGCGCCAAAGGGGTTCCTTATTACGACGATGCTGGTGTCGCGGAACGCGTCCAGCGACTGCTGCTGGTCAGTGACTTCGCGTGGCGCGTGTTGCAGGCACAACCCGGGCTGCTGTCGCCGACAGGACTGCAGTGGCTGGTCGCCAACGAGGCGCCCGCGTCCCGCCTGCTCGCTGGCCCTGGTTTGCCGGAAGTGCGTGAACATGCATTGGCCCACCTGCGCCGCGTCCGTTCGCGTGAAGCCCTCAGACTGATCTTTCGTGATGTCAATGGGCTGGACACGGTGCCCGACACCCTGGCTGCGACAAGCCGACTGTACGAAGCCTTGCTCGAACTCGCGCTCCGGCACGCCGAACGTGCGTTGGCTGTTCGCCATGGGATACTCAGGGACACCAAAGGACAACCCCAGCGTCTGGTGATCATGGCCCTGGGAAAGCTCGGTGGCGGCGAGCTGAATTTTTCCTCGGACGTTGATCTCATCATCGCCTATCCTGAGGACGGAGCGAGCGACGGGCTGCGACCGCTCGAGGCTGCCGAATACGCCGCACGCCTCACGCAAGCAATTGTTGGGCTCCTGTCCGAGACGACCGCGGACGGACAGGCGGCGCGGGTCGACTTGCGGCTGCGCCCCTACGGCAGCGCCGGTCGACCGGCATGGTCCTTTGCGGCAATGGAAGCCTACTACCAGCGCGAGGGGCGGGATTGGGAGCGATACGCTTGGATCAAGGCCCGCCCCGTGGCTGGAGATCTGGCCGGTGGCCAGCGGCTCTTGGCGTTGCTTCGGCCGTTTGTGTACCGACGCTATCTTGATTACACGGCCTTCGCCGGCCTGCGCGCCATGAAATCGTTGATCGACGCAGAGGTTGCGCGGAGCGACCGGTCCGACGATCTCAAGCTCGGCCGTGGTGGAATTCGCGAAATCGAGTTCAGCGTCCAGCTCGAACAGCTGATCCGCGGCGGGCGGGAGCCAAGCCTGCGCCAGGCCGGCCTGCTCCCGGCCCTGGCGGCCGCTGAGCGGCGTGGCTTCATACCCGCACCGCAAGCACGGGAACTTCGCGTCGCATACCTGCTGCTTCGCCACGTCGAGAATCGCATTCAAATGCTTTCTGACGCTCAGGCGCACGCATTGCCTGAAGACGAATTGGCCCGATTTCGAATTGCGACGGGGTTGGGCTTTGCCGACACTGAAGCCCTTCAGGATGAACTTTCCGCAACGCGAAGGCAGGTCGCCAGCCTGTTTGAACCCATCCTTGATGGTGCCGATGCCGCACCATTGGCCGGATCGACGGAAGCGATGCTTCGCGCGCTTTGGCGCGATTCAGAGGCTGCGCCACCGACAGCATCCCGTCTTGCCGAGTGTGGGCTTGATGCCGATGCTGGCGCAGCCCTGCACAACCTCGCAACGAGCGCCGCTGTGCGTGGCATGAGTGAGTCGGCGCGAGCCGGGCTTGAGCGCCTGTTGCCGCGGGTGCTGGAATCGGCGCGCGCGAGTGCTGCGCCATCACGCGCCTTGCCGAGACTGCTGCGACTGCTGCACAACTGCGCCAGACGTCCCGCGTATCTGGCATTGCTCGAGGAGTCGCCAGCAGCATTGGCGCGCCTTGCTGAACTCTGTGCCGAGCGCAGCTTCCTGGCAGAGCGCGTCCTTGTCCAGCCACTGCTGCTCGACGATGTGCTCGACCCTCGCATAGAGCAACTTCCACTCAAGGCCGCCGACATTACCGCTGAGATTGCCCGGCGGGTCCAGGCGCTCGAGTCCCGTGATGCCGAGCAAGAACTCGAGCATGTCAACGAGGCCAGGGCAAGCCTGGCTTTCCGGCTCGGACTTGCATACGCCGACGAGCGCGCAGACGCGGTCGCCACCGCACGCCGACTGGCTGCCCTTGCCGAAGCGGTTCTGGGAGCGCTCCTGCATCTTGCCGAGCGTGAAATGGTGGCACGTAACGGACGCCTGCCGGGCGCCGGGCTCGGATTCTGCATCGTCGGATATGGCAGCTTGGGTGGACAAGAGCTTGGATTTGCCAGCGATCTCGACGTGGCATTCATCTATGACGGCGCGCGCGCCGCCATGACCAGTGACGGAGAGCGACCGCTGGATGGCATGCAGTGGTATCAGCGCCTTGCGCAGCGAGTGGTGCACTGGTTGGAGATGATGACGCGCGCGGGCCAACTGTACGCGGTGGATACACGCCTGCGGCCAGATGGCAGCAAAGGGCTCCTGGTGCGGAGCCTCGAGGCGTATGCGGACTACCAACGCGATCGAGCTTGGACGTGGGAACATCAGGCGCTGGTCCGCGCACGAGTAGTCGCAGGTGACGCAGGCCTTGCTGCAGCGTTTGCGCTGCATCGGCAGAGCGTCCTGACTCAGCCGCGGATCGCCAGTCACGTAGCGGAGGAAGTCGTCGCCATGCGATCGCGCTGGCGCTTGCAGCGCGATCGCTCCGACCAGGCACTATTTGATCTGAAGCAGGGGCCAGGCGGTCTACTCGACATCGAGTTTCTACTGCAAGGCCTGATCCTGACAAACGCCGCGCGGTGGCCAGTGCTGACAGAGGGAACTTCGAGCGCCAGCCTGATTCAGGCGCTGGAGAGCGTCCGCGTGCTCAAAAAGAGCACGGCACAAGCCTTGCGCGAGGCACACGCCGCGCTGCTTGCACTGGCATTGGCCTGCACCCTTGATGAGCGGCCGCGCGTCGTATCCCGCGCGCCTTCCTTTACGGTTCACGCAGACGCAGTATTGCGCATCGCAGAGGAATGCGGTTACTCGTTCTTGTCACGGGCATCTGAAAGGAGCACCGAAGCTCACCCGGGCGACTACGGAATATCCCGCGCATCCTGATGATGCGTGTGTAACGTATCTGCTGCCTCCTGTTGTAGCGGCGGACGTCGTGATTCCGGCCGGATCTTGCCTGGTGCATGGTCAGGTCCGAAGACAAATCGATTGCGCCGGATCGTGGATTGGACGTGCCCGGCATCGCCATGCCGCGTTAGGATCCACACCATGTCCCTCGATGCAATCCGACGCCCCGCCGTTACCATCCTCATGGTGTTGGCGGACAGCGGTATCAGTGCTCTCGATGCTGCGTCGCGCGCGTTGGCGGCACCGGAATGCGTCGAACTCATTGTTCTTGATAACGCGAGCTGCGATGGCATCCCGCAACGCCTCATTGCGCGAAGTGAAGGGGATTCGCGTCTGCGTGTGCTGTCGATGGGATCCAACCTCGGTTTTGGTGCCGCGATGAATCGTGGGGCTGCCATCGCGCGTGGCGACTGGCTGCTGCTTCTGAATCCCGATTGTCAGTTGGAGCCCGACACCTTGACGCGAATGCTCGAGGTTGCCTCGGATGGCGCGATGGTCGGTGCTGTCGTTTGCGACGCCGACGGTCGGCACGATCCGGCAGCATGGAGGCGAGCGCCCACCGTCATCAGGGTACTCTGCACGATGACGGGACTTGCGCGCCTCGAGTCATGCTGGCGGATATTCGCTGGAGTGAATCGACGTGATGCACTTCCGGACTCTGCGGTGCCGGCCGAAGTCATCTCGGGGGCCATCATGCTGGTGCCGCGCGCTGCTTTTGCCGCGATGGGTGGCTTCGATGCGGGCTACTTCCTGCATTTCGAGGATGTCGATCTCTGTGCTCGCATCCGTAACGCGGGGGTTCCGCTGACAATGGCCGGAGGCATCCGGGTGCTGCATGCGAAAGGCGGCTCATCCAGCGGACGTGGCTTGATGGTTGCACGGCATAAGCACAGAGGATTGTTGCGGTACTTGCGGCTGCATGATCCCCGCGCGCGATGCTGGCCTTGGCGTGTCCTGCTGCCAACCCTGGTATGGCTTCACTTCCTCCTTCAGATACCGGCCCTAATGCTGCGCGATGCGCGGGCGCGTCGACGCAGCGCAATGTCTGGACGCGGCGCGACTTGAGACCTTGCGCGCAAGTGATCGGGGGCGAGCATCATTATGCAGCCGACCCACTGTGGTCGATCGTGACCGAGCCGAACCCGACCTTGTCATGCCACGGGCAGCTTGCCGGGAATCGCTGTCGAGCTGGCTTGCTGGACCCAGTTCACTGGTCCAGTCAGCGATCGTTATTGCGCCGTGAGCGGATCCGCATACTGCCCCGGGACTCGGCTTGGCATGGTCCATCTGGTCGTCGTTGCAGCCGGATGTTAGTTGACGTCCAAGGGATCGACATCAACGGACCAGTGAACGCCGCGCGCCTGAGGCAATGCTTCGAGAGCCTGTACCCAAGGGCTCAACATACGATGTAGGGCGCCGCGCTCCGATGCCGCAAGCAGAAGCTGGCCACGCCATTTCAGGCCCCGCTTAGGGAGCGGTGACGGCATTGGTCCTGCCATGGTTATTCTGGTGTCGCTCGGAAGCAAGGCCCTTGCAGCATCGAGGAACGCGAAAAGAGAAGGTTCCCGGATGGACTCGGCGCGCAGCAGGACGTGATGCGCAAAGGGTGGTAGCTGTGCCGCGCGGCGTTCTTCCATCAGCTCGCGTGCAAGCGCGCCATAGCCCCCAGCGAGCAGGCGCGATAGAAGCGGGTGGTCTGGATGGCGGGTCTGCAGGAGAACCCGACCGGGCCTTTCTCCGCGCCCTGCACGCCCAGCGACCTGCACAACCAACTGCGCGAGGCGTTCGGGAGCGCGGAAATCCACGCTGTAGAGCCCTTCGTCCACGCTTGTGATGGCCACGAGGGTCAATCGCGGTAGGTCGTGTCCCTTGGCCAGCATCTGCGTCCCGACCAGCAGCGCCGGTCCATAATTCGGCAAGCGCACGTCCAGCGTCGACTGAGCGGCGCGCGTCCTTGTCGTTTCACGGTCCACGCGCAGAAGCGGGACCGACGGAAAGCGCTCTGCCAGTGCCTCCTCAAGACGTTCTGTTCCATGTCCTTGCGGTTGTAGGGCGCCGCTTCCGCACGATGGACATGCTGATGGGGCGGGTTCAAGCCGCGCGCACAGATGGCATTCGAGTCGCCCCACGGCACGATGCCAAGTCAATGGACGTTGGCAATGGGGGCAGTCGGCGTGCCAGCCGCACTGTGCGCAAGTCAGGACAGGCGCGTAACCGCGCCGATTCCGGAATACAAGCGCCTGTTCCCCATGCGCGAAGGTATCGGCCAGGGCCTCAATCAGCGGCGAGCTCAGGCCTTGTCGCGCAGGAATGCGGCGGAGGTCGATCAACTCGACGCGTGGCGGCGGGCGTGCGTTGGCCCGTTCTGCCAATCTGACGTGCGCGTAGCGGCCACGGTCTACATTGTGAAGGCTCTCCAGGGAGGGCGTGGCCGACCCGAGAAGCACGGGTATATCGATGGCCTGGGCACGCTTCAAAGCCAGATCGCGGGCGTGGTACCGAAAGCCATCCTGCTGCTTGTAGCTGGCGTCGTGTTCCTCGTCGATGACGATCAGGCCGCCTCGCGGAAGCGGTGTGAAGATCGCGGATCGCGTGCCCAGAAGTACCCGCGCAGTGCCATCGCGTGCGCGCAGCCAGGCCTCGAGGCGGAGTCCGTCGCTGAGACCTGAGTGCAGTATGTCCACGCGAACGCCCAAACGCTCCTGGATGCGTTGTGCTGCCTGCGCCACGAGGCCGATTTCCGGAACCAGCATCAGCACTTGGCGATTGCGCGACAAGACCTCTCGCATGCGCCCAAGGTAAACCTCCGTTTTCCCACTACCCGTCACCCCCTCCAGCAATGTCACGGCGAAGTGGTTGGATTGGCCAAGCAGCATGCCTAATGCCGATTGCTGGGCTCGCGTAAGTGGCGGTCCACCATGGGCGGCCAGATCGATCGTGCTGGCCTCGGCGAGGGGCTCGATCCAACCCAAATTGCGCAGCCGGTTTAGTGCTGCGCGCTGCGCGGGTGGTAGCGCGCGCGCAGTGTCGGCCTGCAGCGACCCGGCGGCGAGCGCGGTGAGAAGTGCTGTCGTGGCACCGCGCGGCGCGCGTCCCTGATTCAGCGCCGTGGATCCGGCGGAACTGATCTGCCAACCGTCAACTCGTCGCCCAGGCAGTGACCTGCCGTCCCGCAGTGCCGCTGGTAGCGCGCTGAACAACGCGTCGCCAAGGCTACCTTGCCAGTAATTCGCCGCCCAGCGGGCCGTGGCCAGCAACTCGGCGTCAAGCAGGGACGACTCGTCGAGAATGGCAGTGATCGACTTGAGCTGGGCCGGAGCCAGCGCCGTCGAGTTCGTCACCTCGACCGCCAACCCCACGCGCTGGCCGCTGCCAAAGGGCACGCGAACGCGCGCGCCGGGCGCTGGTGGCTCACCCGCGCAGCGGTAATCGAACAGCCGCCGCAGGGGCACCGGCAAGGCCACGCGCACGATGCAAGCGCCCTTAAACGATTGCGGATGATTCATGTGCGTCTGCGTAGGTTCGTTCGACAAACGCTCGATTCCAAAAGAATTTATGGCTTATCCACAAAAACTGTGGACAAGTCTGTGCATGATCCGTTGTCAGCGCTTCGCGGCACCTTGCCACAGCGAGGGAGCGCTCGGCTTGCGCAGATTTTCATCAAGCTGTCACATCTGAGCGAGATCAGTGAGTTGCCGGATTTGCGTCGCTATCTGGACCGGTCCGATGCACTCACGGCCAGAAGCCGGAGATTGGGAGGAGGCGTAGCCGCGTTGCTGTGCACAACATTCTCCATAACGAAAATTTCCTATTGCAATGACGGGAGCATGTGCGCAGCCCGAAGCCATGCGACAGTGTCGTCAGCCATGGATTGCAGGGAGGCGTGCTGGTAGGCGAGCTCGGAGCGGGCCCGCGAATCGTCTACGTCGAGATGATGGCAGGCCAGCGCAACGCTCTCGCGGGTGACCGCCGGAGCCTGTCCGGTGGCGATCGCAACCCCCTCTTGTGCAAGCGCATGCAGCCAGAGCAGCGCCGGCGGAAGCGTGCGCCGCGGTACCGGCACACCAAGTGCAATCGCCATCGCCGCGACCAGTGCGCCGAAGGGAGCGCTCAATCCGCCGAGTACCCACGTCCGCATATCGGATGGGTGCAGGGCCGCTGCGACGTGCGCTGCGGCTACGTCTCGCACATGGGCGAAGCAACCGATTCCAGAAGGTGCACCTGGCAGACGGCGCTTGGCGAGCAGTTGGGCAACGCTCGACCAATTGTGACGATCACCTGGTCCGAGTATGTGGCATGGCTGAAGCACCGCCGTTCTGATGCGACCCTGCGCGCCAGCGGTCTGGACCAGCGCCTCGGCCGCGGCCTTGCTTCGTGCATAGTGAATAGGCCCAGAGAGGCCTCGATAAGGCGACGATTCATCGATGCGATCAGGAGTCAGCCCGTACACGCTGATGCTGGAAGTAAGGACGAAGCGACCGACGCCGCGATCAAGCGCGGCCCCAAGCATGGCTCGGGTGCCGTCCACGTTAACCCGCCATTGCCGTTTGCGGTCTTTCCGCCACATGCTGGTATCGGCGGCAATGTGGAAGACGACATCGGGTGTCGGCGTCAATGCCTTGCGCAGAAGCGAGATGTCGGTGATGTCACCCTGGACCGTTTCCACGCCGGCGGCTTCGAGCGTCTGACGGCTCGCGTTGCTGTGGGCCAGCGCCCGGACTGCGACACCCTGACGTTGCAGGGCAGCTAGAACATGGCTCCCGACAAAACCGCCGGCGCCTGTAATCAATGCGCTATGCATGATGAAGATTTGGCTCGCGGCAAGGATGGTCGAACTCTAAACTGGAAAACTTTCCCGTCAACGAAGACTATGGCACGCATAGACGCATCCCGGCTTCTCGACGAAGCGAAAGCGACGACGCGCCTGGCCCTGCCGCTGATCACAGGGCAACTCGCGGCCGTGGGCATGGGTGCGGTGGATGCCGTGCTGGCTGGCCATTTTTCGGCTGAGGTCTTGGGCGCGGTTGCTGTTGGGGTCAGCCTATGGTCATTGGCCGTCGTTTGTGCCATTGGTTTGAATCTGGCGCTGCCGCCTTCCGTATCCCAATTGGTTGGTGCCGGTCGTCTGGCCGAGGTTGGTCCACTGTTCCGGCAGGCGCTCGGGCTCGCAGGATCCGCAGGCTTGTTGCTTTTCGTACTCGTTTACTGGGTCGCACCACTTCTGGTGCGCCAACTCCATGTCGACCCCCGGCTTTGGCCCCAAGTCACCGCTTTCCTGCATGCGATTGCGTTTGGCGCGCCCGCGATTGCCTGCTATTTCACGCTGCGAGGCGTATCCGACGGACTTGGACACACGAGGCCGACGATGTACTTCGGATTGCTCGGATTGAGTCTTCTTGGCCCGCTGGACTGGGTCCTCATGTACGGCAAATTGGGTTTGCCTGCGCTCGGCGCACAGGGCAGCGGCATGGCGACCGCGATAATCCTGTGGGCCGAACTCGCCGCCTTTGTGCTCTACATGCGTCGCAGCCGAGCCTATCGCGGTCTGCACCTGCTTGGCCGACTGGAACGGCCTGACTGGCATCAGCTTGCCATGTTGCTGCGCCTTGGGTTGCCGATGACGTTCAGTCTGCTCATGGAATCAAGCCTGTTTGTGGCGGCGGCGCTTGCAATTGGCCGATTAGGCGCCGATGTGGTCGCCAGTCACCAGATTGCGTTGAACGTAGCGAGCGTCACCTTCATGTTGCCGCTTGGTTTGGCCATGGCCATCACCGTGCGTGTCGGCTTCGCGCGAGGTCGTGAGGATGCTCGGGCCGTTCGATATGCAGGCGGGATCGGCATTGCGCTGACGTTGTTGACCCAAAGTCTCTCCACCGCGCTGATGCTCGGGTTTCCCCATCTGATTGCGGCGCTGTATTCGCACAACGGACGGGTGGTCGCTCTGGCTTCGCAGCTGCTTGTTCTAGCTGGCGTGTTCCAGTTTTCCGATGGCATCCAGGCCGCCTCTGCGGGCGCACTTCGCGGCCTCAAGGATACGCGGGCGCCGATGGCGATAACCGTGTTTGCATACTGGTTGGTCGGCTTCCCACTGGGACTCTACCTCGGGTTCAACGAACATTTGGGCGCGCGAGGTATCTGGATGGGCCTGATTGCCGGCTTAAGCGTCGCCGCGGCTCTTCTCCTTTCACGGTTCATATGGCTGGTGCCTCGCGGCTCCCGCGTCGGGTGACGAGCGATCGATGTAGGGGTAGCCTGCGCACTTTCGGATGTGGGAAGACGTCATGGCCGAGGTCAAAGCACGTAATGGATTTCTTGGATTTCTCAAATTGCTCTGGCAGGGCCTCAACATCACGCGCCAAGCGATCCTCAATCTCCTTTTTTTCGGATTGCTACTGCTGATCATCCTGGCTGCGGTGAAAAAGCCGTTGCCGCTGAAGAACAAAACACTGCTCGTCATTGCGCCACATGGTCCAATCGTCGAGCAGTACAGCATCGATCCGGCACAGCGTTTGCTAGCTCGATTGTCCGGCGAGCCGCTTCAGCAGGTTCAGTTGCGCGATCTCCTTCGCGTGCTGGCCCACGCCGCCAACGATCCGCACATCAGTGGCGTAGTGCTAGATACGTCGGAACTCCAAACGGGGACATGGACCTTTGCCGCGTTGCGGCAGGTCGGAATGGCCATCAATGCGTTTGAGAAAAGCGGCAAGCCGGTCATAGCATGGGCTGACGGCTATGACCAAGGACAGTATTACCTTGCCATGCACGCAGACCGGGTCTTGCTCGATCCACGAGGCGATCTGCTGTTCACGGGCCTGGCAAGCTACCAACCATATTTCAAGGATCTCCTGGACAAGCTGGGCGTCGACGTGCATTTGTTCCGGGTGGGTGAGTACAAGTCCGCCGCCGAGCCGTTCATCCTCAATGGACCCTCACCCGCGGCGAAAAGGGCAGACCGATATTGGCTGGGCGGCCTTTGGAACCAGTGGATCGAGGCTGTTTCTGCAAGGCGCAAGCTGACGCCGGCGCAGGTCGAAGCTGATGTTGACGACCTTCCGCAGGGCGTAGCCGCAGCTGGTGGCGATCTTGCGCGGATGGCGTTGAATGAGCACTTCGTGGACGAGTTGGCAACGCGGGCCCAATTGGTGGCCATCCTGCGTCGGTACGCTGCGGCCGGGAGCAACGGCCATGGATTCCGCAGCGTCAGCTTCAGCGACTATCTGGCGCGGATCGATCGCGAACGCCGATTCGTCGCCAACCGACCTGAGATTGCCGTCGTCGTTGCAGAAGGCGACATCGTCAGCGGGCCGCAAAAGCCCGGAACCATTGGCGGTGCCGCGACTGCCCGAATGATAAGGGACGCGCGCGAGGACAACGATGTGAAAGCCATTGTTCTCCGAGTGAATTCGCCGGGTGGTGCCGTGTATCCGGCTGAGTTGATTCGGCGGGAAGTGGAGCTGGCGAGAGCTGCCGGAAAGCCAGTCGTGGCGTCCATGGGGAATGTGGCGGCGAGTGGTGGCTACCTGATTTCCATGGATGCCAACCAGATCGTGGCTGAGCCAAACACGATCACTGGATCGATCGGCATATTCGGCCTGTATTTCAACATTCCCAATACTTTGGCCAAGATAGGCATCCATACGGGTGGCGTAGGTACCACGCCATGGGCTGGCGCATTTGATGTCACGCGGCCGCTAGATCCGAACGTTGGCGCGACGATTCAGCAGATCATCGACAAGGGTTATCTTGATTTTGTGGGTGGCGTCGCGCGTGCGCGCGGCAAGACATTCGACCAAATCAACGCGATCGCACAGGGTCGCGTTTGGACGGGTCGGCAGGCCTTTGAGCGAGGACTGGTCGATCGCCTGGGTGGAATCAACGCGGCGATTGCACTGGCGGCCCATGATGCGGGGCTTGGCAGCAATTACGAGGTGCGATACGAAGAGCCCCGCATTCGGCCCTTCGATCGGTTCCTTATGAGCCTTGGCGATAGTGAACTGGCCAGCATTTCACTGTCGCATGGCATCATGGTGCCGCGATGGATGGCTACGTTCGCGCCGAGAGTTGCCGGTCCCCTGGCGTTGCTGCAGAACGCCGCTCCGGGTCATGTCAACGTCGACGCGTATTGCTTCTGCGGCTTGTACCAGTAGCCCGAGCGACGGGCTTTGCGTTCGCGACATGCCTGCGCGCATAGACGCGCGCAGGCGCCGCTTCGATGCAAGGGCGTGGTCAATACCCAGGCGACTGCTCGCCGCGGCCAAGCATGACAAAGAGCTCGCCGGTGGAGATCGTTCATGGCATAAACGGGTCGCGTGGGAGTCGTGGCCAATCTCGTCCCGGCAGCCCGCTTGGATCCAAAGAGCATGCGAATGGGCCATGGAGGGTCGCCAAGGCAAGGCAGTCTGCGATTTGATGGGCGCTCGGGCATGTGCGGGGCAAGGCCTGTTTCCGGACATTGGCATCCTTGGCCAACCATTCCGGACTGAGGTTCGGCGGAAGGTCAAGGCTTGATTCGGGGGGAAGGTTCGATGAGCGAAGTCGTTTCACGCTGGCGCTTGGATGGACGCGTGGCGTTGGTCACTGGCGCGAGCCGTGGCATCGGGCAAGCCTGCGCGCGCGAGCTAGCAGCACTTGGCGCACAACCACTTTTGGTGGCGCGGGACCTCGATGCACTGGAATCGGCGCGCATCGAATTGGTTGAAGAGTTTCCTGGGTGCGCACCGCGGACGTTTGCTGCTGACCTCGGCAGCTCGGAGGCGCGACTCGAATTGTTCGACTGGATTGCAGACCTCGATATTCCCTTGTCGATCCTCGTGAATAACGTTGGTGGCAACGTCACACGCGCCGCCTTGGAATACGATTTGCCCGAAGTCGAGCAGTTGCTGCAGACCAACCTGCTGAGTGCTTTTCACCTGTCTCAATTGGCCCACCCGCATCTTGCCGCGCACGGGGCAGCGGCGATTGTCAACATTGGGTCGGTGTCTGGAGTCACGCACGTGCGCAGCGGCGCGCCCTATGGCATGAGCAAGGCAGCATTGCACCAGCTTACGCGCAATTTGGCTTGCGAATGGGCAGAGGATGGAATTCGGGTCAATGCTGTCGCTCCGTGGTACATCCGTACCCGCCGCACAGCCACGGTTCTCGCTGACGCGGACTACCTGGAGGAAGTGCTGGGGCGTACGCCGATGCGGCGAATCGGCGAGCCACATGAGGTTGCCGCGGCGGTGGCTTTCCTGTGCTTGCCCGCGGCCAGCTATATCTCTGGCGAATGCATTGGCGTCGATGGTGGATTCTTGCGCTACGGTTTCTGAGACGAACGCCGTTCACTCGGGTCATTCGCTGTCCAGGCCCCGAAGAGACCACTAGGATGCCCGCCTGCGGGCACAATGGGACAGGGTCTTGAGAGGTCGCCGAATGTGCTGTCCCTTCCGAGTGTTTCTGGGAGCGGTGTCTGGGCTGCTCCTGACTTCCGCCCTGCATGCGCAGGCCGCAACGGTCGCGACGCAGTCGGTCAGGGCAGGACCATGCGCGGGGGGCACGGCATTGGTTTTGGGCGGTGGCGGGGCTCGAGGGATTGCTCACATCGGCGTGCTCGAAGAATTGCAGCATCTGCATGTGCCGGTTTCCTGCGTCGTCGGAACTAGCATGGGCGCCATCGTCGGCGGGCTGTATGCGGCCGGATACAGCCCACTGCAGATTGATGCCATGTTGCACTCCGTCGATTGGCAACAGGTGTTCAGCGACAACCCACCTCGCGCCCTGTTAGGCATGCGCGCGAAGGACGACCAACTCGATCGAATCGGCGATATCGAATTCGGTGTTGGACGCAAAGGCCTCAAACTGCCCCGCGGAGCGCTGGAAGGTCAGAACCTGCAGCAGTTACTGACGCGTTGGCTTCTGCCTTCATGGCGCATCAACAATTTCAACGATCTCAGCATTCCGTTTCGTGCCGTTGCCACGGATATAGGAACAGGCCAGCGCGTGGTGCTGGCGAGTGGAAGCCTTCCCTTGGCGCTGCGTGCCAGCATGTCGGTGCCTGCCGTATTTGCACCCGTGACTCTGGATGGTCGCATGTTGGTCGATGGTGGCATTTCCGACAATGTCCCCGTCGACGTTGCGCGGGCGCTCGGCGCAAGGCGACTGATTGTGGTCGACGTCAGCGCACCTCTCAAGCCGGCTACGGACCTCGACACGCCGCTCGCCATCACCGACCAGATGATCACGATGCTGATGCAGCAGCAGACCGCACGCCAGATCGCTTCGTTGGGACCCAAGGACGTCCTGATTCGGCCCGCGTTGGGCGCTCTGGGAAGCGCTGATTTCACCGATGCCGTTCGCGCCGTGGCGCTAGGCCGTGAGGCAGCGGCAGCGCACGCAGACCAGCTGGCGCAGTTCGCGGTTGGCCCGTCGCAATGGCAAGCGTGGCTAGCCAAGCACAGACTTCCCGGAGGCCGGGCTCCAGTCGTCGATTTCGTCGATGTCGAGGGCGCCCATAGTCGAACCGCACCGCTGGTGGCCGACCGGTTGCAGAAGCAAGTAGGCCGCGTATTCGACGCTGCACGCGTCGAAGCGCAGATTGACCGCAGTTATGGCGAAGGCGTTTACGAGCGAATTGACTATCGGTTGCTGCAGCGATTTGGTGCAACCGGTCTGGAGGTCACGCCCTGGGACAAGCGCTGGGGTCCGGACTTCCTGCGACTTGGCTTCAGCCTCAGCGACGATTTTCGCGGAAACGCCGGGTACGAGCTGCTCGCCGAATATGATCTGACCGGGTTGGATAGCCTCGGGCGGGAGTGGCGAAATCGTATCAGTTTGGGGCGCATCGCCGGGATCGAGAGCGAGTTCTACCAGCCATTTGGGCCGAATGCCCAGTTTTACGGCAAGCTCTATGGGGGCTACCGTGCACTCAATCAGCCAGTGGTGGTTGGCAATACGACATTGGCGCAGTACCGAGTGGGCCGGTTGCGTGCGGGCGCTGAATTAGGCTGGGATCCAAGCGTCGATTGGCGCGTTCGCGCTGGCATCCAGCGTGGCCGCGACGCGTTTGCGCTCAGCATCGGCAATCCGACAGCTTATCCGAGCTTCCGCACTCCCTTTGCCGATGTGTACGCCGGCATCCTGCACGACAACCTCGACGACCCCGATTTCCCAACGCGTGGATGGCGTGGCGATTTGACCTACTCCGCCTATCTCCACGCATTGGGAGGCAATGCAGATAGCGATGTCGCGCGCGTCAACTTCGACGACGTGCTGTGGCATGCACGCGAGAATACGTTGCTGTTCGGGTTGCGCGGGCAAAGCCAGTGGGGCAGCGACCAAGTGCTCCAGGCTAGCGGTGTACTCGGTGGATTCCTGGATCTTTCCGGCCTGACCGAGCGGTCTTTGGTGGGCAACCAACTCGCCTATGGTCGGCTCGTTCTGTACCGAGATCTGACCGGAACCAGCCAGCGCATCGTGGGCTTGCCGTTCTATCTCGGTGGCAGCTTGGAGGCGGGCAATGTTTGGAATGCGCGCAGCCAGATCCGTTTCAGCCAGATGATCTACGCCGGCAGTGCATTCATCGCGCTCAAGTCTCCGCTGGGTCCGATCTTTTTTGGCGTTGGCCATGCGAGTGGGGGACGGACAACGTTCTATCTCAGTTTCGGGTCGCTCATCCGACGGCAATCGCCGTGAATCCAATGATCCACAGATCCTGTGGACAAGTCTCGGGATGAAGGGTTGAGGAAGCCGTCTGCGCTGCGTCAGTACAGGCGTGTCAAGCGATTTGCGCATAAGTTAGCCACGACGGGACGTGGCGGTCACCGGGTTGGCACCGCGTCATGTCCGAGTTCACCCACTGGGCGCTCTTCACCTAGAAAACACCAGAATGCGAGCTCCATGCGAGCCATGGATGACCTGACGTGTAAGGATGCTGATCGACGCCCGACTGATGGCCAGCCCCGCCCACAATTTCGTCGGGAGGAACTGGAGGATTTTCGCATGCTGACTCGACTCGGAAGGCTTTCCGCGATGCTACTGGGACTGGCCGTGCTTTCCGGCATCTCCTGCGTTGCGGACGCGAGCTCCGTACCATTGCCGGCCAACGCACCTTGGTTCAATGTCAGCCGACCCTTGGAGCCTCGCGACTTGCGAGGCCGGGTCGTCTTGTTGGATTTCTTCACGCCCGGATGCATCAATTGCATCCACATGCTTCCGGAAATGACGCGGCTGGAGCGTGCTTTCGGTCGCCGGCTTCTGATCTTGGGCGTTGATTCGCCCAAGTTCGATGCATCCCGGGATGCGAAGAACATACAGGCATTCATCCAGCGTTACCATGTAACGCACCCCGTTCTGATCGATGAGGGGATGACGCTATGGGATCATTATGGCGTCGAGGCCTGGCCGACACTGGTCCTCCTAGGGCCTCAGGGCGGCGTCGTCCGTACCTTCATTGGCGAAGGCCATGACGCCGCGATTGCGCGTGCAATTAGCACGACGCTTTCGCGCGCGGAGCGGACACGGGAGTTGGCCACCGGTCGATTGCCGTTGCAGCCGCTTGCAGTCAATCCCAACGGGCTTTTGCAGCCCGGCAAAGTTGCGGTAAGCGCCCGCTATGTCGCGATCAGCGATACGGGGCACAACCGAATTGTTCTGCTCAACCATCAAGGACGCGTATTGCGCGTGTTTGGCACCGGTGGGCCAGGTCATGTTGATGGCCCAGCGGGCATTGCGCAATTCCACGAGCCTGAGGGATTGGCGTTTGCTGGGGATTCGCTTTACGTGGCGGATACCGGGAATTCGCTAATTCGGTGTATCGATCTGGCAAGCAACACGGTCAAAACAATTGCCGGGAACGGCCATCGAGCCTTTGGCGGAGGCCCCGTGAAGGTGGGCCGCGATGCCGAGCTAAATTCGCCGTGGGCTCTCAAGGTGCTTGGGCACACGTTGGTCATTGCCATGGCGGGCGATCACCAGCTTTGGTCCATGAATCTTGCGACGGGTGGAATTGGGCCATATGCAGGCGATGGCTTGGAGGGCATCAGCAATGGGCCTCGGGCGTCTGCCAGCTTCGCCCAAAGTAGCGGACTGGCTTATCACGCCGGGACGCTGTACGTGGCAGATCCTGAGGCATCCGCGGTCCGCGCCGTGGATCTTCGAACTGGCTACGTGCATACGTTGATTGGCAAGGGCTTATTCGTCTTCGGCTTGCGCAATGGCATCGCTGCGGATGCACTTCTGCAGCATGATCAGGGCCTTGCCTGGGACGATGGAAAACTTTACATCGCCGACACGTTCAACGATGCCGTTCGCGTCCTTGACCCGGTTACCTCGAGGGTCGCTACGCTGGCTTCCGGATTGAGCCAGCCGGGAGGTGTGGCGGCATTTGGTCCGCGCGATTTGCTCGTGGCCAATACGGGAGATGATGACATCGTCCGCCTGAGCTTGCGCGATGGTGTAGTGCACGCATGGCCGGTCAAGGGACTCCCGCCCGCCCACTGATGATCGCTCAACGAACTCATGGACAACTCTGCAGCCGGGCGCGCAGCGTCTTTGCCTCTCTTTCCAATGGTGGCCGGTCGAACTGAAACGTCTGGCTGATTCGCGACTCCAGTGCATCAAGGCTCTTGCGGAGGTGCTCGCACACGTCGGACCTGGGCAACGGCGTGCATCGATCCTGGACCCAGCTGTAGAAGCCCGCGATCGGTGAGGCGACATGGGGAGGTTGTCCAACGCCCGGCGCCGATACACCAATGCCGCCTGGCCCGTAGGCCTGCGCCAGGGGCAGCTGTGGCACGCCGAGGATTCCGAGGGGCGCCAAATAAGGCTGCGGATTGCCTATGCTGCTGATGTAGCGTCTGCCGTTGGTGGCGTTGATGCAGCGGTACAGCGCAGGGAGTGGTTGCACTTGCTTGGCGGGACGAGGGCTAGGCGAAGGCGTGACGTGCGCGGCAGGCAGGGATGGTGCGGGTACTGCGGGAGGTGGTGGTGGCATGTTGAGGATTGTCTGTCTGCTTCCACGCGGACAGGGATTCTGTTGGAATGCGAGATGCCCCGATGCGTCGACGCAACGGTAGACGAGGGTACCGGCTGCGGGTGCCGCAAGTGCGGGAACTAGGCATAGCGCGAGTGATGCGAGTATGCGCATGCGTGGAGCCTAGCGGAATTGGCCAAAACGGACTTTTTGCTATGCGACATCGCGGCGATTTGGCATGCTGGTCATCAAGACCATCGATGCTGCAGACGTTGCATCGCTTGGAAACAACGCGACGATGTCCACACTCGAGGTCCGCATCAGCGCCTGTTCGACTTGGCGCCAGCACATGATAATGGGCGCTATACCCCGTCAAGTCAGCGCAGCCGGTTGAGGGATGCGGACTTCCGATCATCCCGGGGTGCAGCACAATCTTACGATTCAATGTCCAGGGAATCCGCCATGTCAGCTCCCTTGATCGATCTTTTCAGCGATACCAAAACCCGGCCAACGGCGGCCATGCGTGTGGCAATGGCCAATGCTGAGGTAGGTGATGAACGTGCTGGGGAAGACCCGACGGTGCGCGCACTGGAGGAACGCGGTGCGGCACTGTTAGGCAAGGAATCCGCGGTCTACCTCCCATCGGGAACGATGTGCAATGAGATCGCGCTAGCTGTGCATTGCCGTCCGGGCGAGGCGGTCATCTGTGAATCTGGCGCACACATCGTTGGCTTCGAGGCTGGCGGTCCGGGTGCGCTTGCGGGTGTTGTTCTGGATCCCATTCCGGGAGCTCGAGGAATTTTTACTGCTGCGCAGCTCACTGAGCATCTGCGCGCCGACAATTTGCAGGCGCCATGGCAGCGCTTGGTCAGCGTGGAGAACACAACCAATCTTGGCGGTGGTGCTGTCTGGCCTCTGGAGGAACTGGATGCGGTTGCGAACGTTGCCCATGGGGCAGGGCTGGCGACGCATATGGATGGCGCGCGCTTACTCAACGCGACTGTCGCTCGCGGAATTGGTGCAGACGAGTATGCACGCCAATTCGATTCGGTCTGGATTGATTTCAGCAAGGGGCTCGGTGCGCCTGGTGGTGCGCTGCTGGCAGGCTCGCGGGCATTCATCCGCGAGGCGCGGCGCTGGCAACTGCGCATTGGCGGTGCCATGAGGCAGGGTGGAATTATCGCGGCCGCTTGCATTTACGCGCTAGACAACAATCTGCCACTGCTGGCTGTCGATCACGCGCGAGCTCGCCGACTTGCGGATGGGCTTGCCCATCTCCAAGGCATCACGATCGATGCTGCAACGGTGGAAACCAATCTTGTCTATTTCGACATTGTCACGGCAGCGTGGAACGCGAAAACGCTGGCAGACGCTGCATTGGCGCAGGGAGTTCGGCTGTGCCCGATGGGCCATCGTCGCATGCGTGCGGTAACGCATCTGGATATAGACGATGCGGGTATTGAGCGAACGCTGGAGGTACTCAAGGGGCTGCTGGCTTCCGCCTGAGGATATGGATCCCACCTCAATTGTTCGGCTTGCCCGCTCCGCCAGAGGAAGTTTGTTTCGGCGCCGGGGCGGCCGCACTTGCGGAGCTGTGCGCACCTGCGGGCTGGGGCGCGCAGCCTTCCGCAGCTTCCAGGCCTCGAAGGTAGCCGCGGCGCACGAGGCCAGCGCGCAGTGCGGCCTCACGCTTTCGCTCTGCACTTTCCGCGCCGCTCAATTTGCGCAGCCAGCCGCGAAATGGAATCAAACCCTCGACGGTGTTCTGCAGCGCGTCGCTGGCAGCATCACCGATGAAGTTGCCATTTTCGGGTTGCTCCTGATCGAGATCCGGGCCAAGCTCCTCATCAAAAGCCTTCACCTTGGCGGCCAGCGCGGCACACGATCGATCGGCAGGCAGTCGATACGGCGCCTCGAGTGCACTGGAAAGCAACGGGGGAATCGGCGACGTCCCAATGTTCGCGTCGCGCAGCGGTGTTGCCAATGTTTGCGAGGCGCCGCTAGCGGCAGATCCACGAGCTGAGCCTGGGTGGCTGGCAGGCGTGCTGGCACAGCCGGCAAGCAAAAGAGCAAGCAAGACGCATCGACAACGCATTGCGTGCCGCGCTCCACGAATCCCCGAGACGGGCGATTCATGCTAACAGGACCAGGCGGCTAGGGCGTTTTGCAGTGACAACCGGCCCTGCGACACGTGGTCACAACGCCGCCTGATACTCAGGGCATGCGAAGCCGACGGTCAGGCCTTCTGCTCCGACGTTGACCATTGCAGTCATGCTCATCACGCTTTCGGTTAGCTGCACGCCGCACTCGAAACACGTGTCGCGCAGATTCGCATAGCCGGGCAATGAACGCATGCTATCGAGTTCGCCGCCGTAGCTGAGTGCCACCACAGGCACCAGCAGTCCGGCACGGACCCGATCCGCGGCATGCTGAAATAATACTTCGGCACCGTGTTCGAACCCGCGAACCTTGCCCACCGGCTCGGTCTGTTTGCGCCATCCGCGTATTATGGGTTTGATGTCCAGCGCACTTCCCAATGCGGCTGAGACCCAGCCCACACTGCGATCGCCTCGTTTTTGCGCGCGCGCGCGAAGGTAGTAGAGGTCGCGTGGGAGAAAGTATCCATAACTGTCGTTCACGACTTGTTCCATCCGCTCCCGGATCGGCGCAGCCCCGATGCCGGCGTCGATCATGCGCGCAGCCTCCCACGCGCTGGGTACTTGGCCAGCGAATAGCGTCTGGGAGTCAATCACTCGCATCTGGAATGGTGTATCGAACCCCGCGGCCTTTCGTATCGGCCGATAGTCCTTCAGGATCGCGTAGCTTGCCTGCAATGTGTTTTCGTAGATTTTGCTTCTGGAAGCGGTGATCGTCAGAACAATCACGGCGTCGTAGCGCGTCACCAATTCCCGGAGGAACAAATCATGCACCTGCTGCACACCGAGCGGCTCGCTCTCGGCATCATGCGCCCGATCACCCAGTTGCTCGCGGAAGAATCTAAGCGTGGCGTCAGGGTCACGGTTGTCCTCAAAGCTGATCAGGTCGCTGCGCACCGTGATCGGCAGTATCGTAATACCGTGGGCGCGGATGAATTCAATTGGCAGGTCGCAGCCCGAATCCACCACTAGTCCGATGCGCATGTCCGCCTCCGGTTCAGTCAACCAACGCGAACGTTAGCATGGCAGGCTGGCCATGGTGACGCAGGCCATGATTGGCACATCCAATTAATGCCTCACCGTGTGTCACGAGCAAATCCAGGCCGCCATCGGCCTCATCAGAAAACCCGGAGGCATTGATGAAATACCTGCATAGCATGATACGTGTCCGAGATCTGGATGCAGCATTGTTTTTCTTCTGCAACGGACTAGGGCTTGAAGAAACACGACGTTTAGAAAATGCTCAGGGGCGTTTCACGCTCGTTTTCCTCGCTGCTGATGAAAGTCGTGATGCCGAAATTGAATTGACGTTCAATTGGCCAGGTGCCGACGGCGGTCCTGCCGAAGACTATGGAAGTGCGCGAAACTTCGGGCACCTCGCATTCCAGGTCGACGACATCTATGACGTCTGCGCTCGCCTGTCGAAGCTGGGGGTGACCATAAGTCGTCCGCCGCGTGATGGCCATATGGCTTTTGTACGTTCACCGGACCTCATCTCGATCGAACTTCTGCAGAAGGGCAAGGCCCTTCCGCCCATCGAGCCATGGGTGTCGATGCCAAACGTCGGCAGCTGGTGATCTGGTCGTGCCGACCGGCGCTAACTGGACAGCGCCTGTAGCAGATCGCCTACCAAGTCGTCGGGATGTTCCAGCCCCACGGATAGCCGCAGCAGCCCTGGTGGCGACATCGGGTGCGCGCCCTCCACGGATGCGCGGTGTTCGACGAGAGACTCACAGCCACCAAGGGACGTGGCGTTGATGAACAACCGCAGTCGAGACGCGCAGGCGAGCGCGGCGTCACGGCCGCCGACCAACTCGAACGAGACCATGCCACCGAACTCACGCATCTGCCGCGCCGCCAACGCGTGGCCTGGATGCTCGGGCAGGCCGGGATAGTGCACCCGCTCCACTGCGGTGTGTGCGCATAGCGCGGCGGCCACCGCACGTGCATTCCGGTTGTGCCAAGCCATGCGTGCAGGTAGCGAATGCAATCCACGCAGTGCCATCCATGCGACGAACGGTGATCCGTGCAGGCCGACGGTGCTTCTTGTGTGCGCCGCTTGCTGTGCCAATGCTCCTCGTCCATGCGCGAAGACAAGCGCGCCAGCCATCAGGTCGCTGTGGCCACCGATATACTTCGTTACCGAGTGCAATACGATATCAGCGCCTAGCATCAGAGGTTGCTGCAGCACAGGCGTTGCAAACGTATTGTCAACAAGCAGCATGGCGCCGTGCTGATGGACGATATTTGCGAGCGCGGCCAGATCGGTAATCTGGAGTAGCGGATTCGAGGGTGTCTCGGCCCAAACAAGGGCCGTATTGGGCAATAACGCAGCGCGAATTGCGCCTTCATCGCCGAAGTCGGCAAATGTGCAGTGCAGGTTCCAGCGCTTTGAGAATTCGCGTGCGAGTGCCCGGAATCCATGGTATGCGTCGTTTGGAAGCAGCACATGGCTCTGTGGAGGAAGACTCTGCATGATGGCGCTGCCTGCAGCCATGCCGCTGCCAAACAAGAGCGCGCTTTCACCATGCTCGAGTGCCGCCAATGCTTCCTCGAATCGTTGCTGGGTCGGATTATCGGTTCGCTGGTAGATCCAGCCATAGGGCAAGGAGCCATCTGGCGCGTGTTCGAATGTCGTGGACAAGTGGATGGGTGGCGCAACCGCGCCAGTCTCCGGGTCTGGACTGGCACCGGCATGGACGGCAAGGGTTTCCAGGCGCATTGCTGTGCTCCATGAATGAACGGTAGGCAGCGTACCGCAGCGGCACTGGTTCCTGCGTGCGGTGCAGGCATAATCACGCGTCGCAAAGGAGAGGTCTCGAGATGTCGTCGCGCCAATCTGAAAGTGCCGATCTCCTTCATGCGGCTAGTCAGGTATTCGTACCCATTTATCAACCGCGGCCGTTCGTGCTTGACCATGGTCGTGGCGCACGCTTGTGGGATACCGATGGACGTGAATATGTGGACTTTGCCGCAGGTATTGCCGTTTGTAGCTTGGGCCACGCGGATGCCGAACTCGCGGAGGTTCTCTCGGCCCAAGCGAGCCGGCTCTGGCATACAAGCAACGTCTTCCACAACCAGCCTGCCATTGAGCTTGCGCAGGCGCTAATCCGTTCAGCTTCCTTCGCGCGACGCGTGTTTCTTTGCAACTCCGGCGCCGAAGCAAACGAAGCGGCGATCAAGCTCGCTCGGCGGTGGGCAGCCCAACAAGGGCGCCCTGCCGAACGGCGCAGCATCCTGACCTACTCGGGATCGTTTCACGGTCGCACGCTTGCCACCGTTACGGCGACTGCCCAGCCGAAATACCAGCAGGGCTTCGAACCGTTGCCACCTGGTTTCGTTCATGCACGTTTCAACGATCTATCAGCGACCGAGGCTGCATTGGCCGACGGGAGCGTGTGCGCTGTGCTCGTCGAACCGGTTCAGGGCGAAGGCGGGGTGATGCCCGCGGCACCTGGATTTCTCTCGGGACTCCGAGGCTTATGTGATCGCTACGGAGCGCTGTTGATCCTTGATGAGATCCAGTGCGGAATGGGCCGGACGGGTACGTTGTTCGCTCATGAGCAAGACGCGGTTGAACCCGATGTAGTGACGCTGGCGAAAGCCCTTGGCGGGGGCTTCCCCATCGGGGCAATGCTTGCGGGTAGCCGTGTGGCAGACACCTTGCAGCATGGGGCTCACGGCACGACGTTTGGTGGCAATCCGCTAGCGTCTGCGGTGGCGCGCGCGGCATTGCGCCGGTTGGCCGAACCGGCATTGCTACAGCACGTCGCTGTGCGGGGATGTGAGCTTCGCGAAGGCCTCGTGGCGATGGCGCGAGATACCGGCGTATTTAGTGACGTGCGGGGTCGGGGACTGATGCTGGGCGGCGTACTAGCGCAGCACCTGCGCGGTCGTGCGGGTGAACTAGTCGACCAGGGTATTGCCCATGGGGTTCTCGTCCTGCAGGCTGGGCCCGATGTGCTCCGCCTGGTCCCTCCGCTGGTGCTGGACGACTTGGACGTCAAAGATGGAATTGCGAGGTTGCGCATGGCAGTTGATGCCTTCCTTGGAATAGACGCTCACTAGCGCTAACGGTTTATACCTCGTGAACTGAATGGGTTCGCCTTGAAGATTGCTGCCGTCGTCACCGGTCATTCTCGTGGGCTTGGGGCCGCAATTGCCTCCGGACTTGTGATGCGCGGCATTCCAGTGCTTGGACTTTCCCGCGGCCGCATGCCGCCCATGCCCGATGCCACGGCGCGCCTGGAAGAAGTTGCGATCGACCTGTCGGATACGGAATCACTCAGGCGCTGGTTGGTTCGGGATACATTGGGCGAATGGGTGGCCGGCGCGGATCAGGCGCTGCTCATCAACAACGCAGGTCTCTTGGGTCCTGTCGGAGCGCCAGCATCGCACGATTTGCAGATCGTGACGCGGACTTTGGCTGTGAATGTCGTTGCGCCTCTTCTCATTGCCGCGGCCTTCGCGCGAGCGGCCGCCAACGTTCCGGATCGCCGGATCGTGCACCTGTCGAGCGGCGCTGGACGTAACGCCATCGCCGGTTGGTCGGTCTACTGTGCGAGCAAAGCTGCGCTTGATCACCATGCCCGCACGGTTGCCGCGGACGGGGTTCCTGGCCTGCGCATTTGTTCGCTAGCCCCTGGCGTTGTTGATACAGGCATGCAGGAGGAATTGCGCGCGTGCTCGTCCAGAGATTTCCCTTTGCACGCACAATTCGTGGACATGAAGAGGAAGGGAGCATTGGCTACGCCGCAGTCGACCGCTAACCGCTTCCTCGATTGGTTGCTTGGTGAGCGGTTCGGGAGCGAGCCGGTAGGGGATCTTCGAGACGCGCGTTGATCGCCACCGCCCTGCGGCCCCGCTGCTCGGCCTGGACGGCTGGATTGATGGTGGCTTCCTAGGCGTCTTCGCCTGCGGCGAAGACCCGGGTTGCCATCCATGTGAGGATCACGATGAAGCCGATAAGCACGGCGAGTGACAGCCACGGCGGATACACGTATCGATCGAGAATGGCGCCTCGCATCAAATCAGCCGCGTAGGCGACTGGATCCGCGTGAGCCAGCCACCGCAACCAGATTGGCGCGTTCTGCAGCGGGAACAGAGCGCCGGACAGAAAGAACATTGGCAGCAGCACCGCATTGCCAATGATCGGAAATACCGTTGTCGACCGGAAGCGCGCGGCCGTGGCTACGCCAAGGGCGGAAAACGTAAGCGACGCGAGAATCATCGTGGCGAGCAATTGGAAAAACGCCCCAACGGATAGACTGAGGTGGAGCAGAGGCAGGAGAGCGAGGAGGATCGTGGCGGGAACCAGTGCCTGGATCGCGCCTGATACGACTTTTCCCAGTGCAATCGCGACGCGAGATACAGGCGCTACAAGGATTGCCTTCAGAAAGCCGACTTGACGGTCGAAGACGATCAGCATGGCAGCGAAGACGGCGGAGAAAAGCAGCGAAAGCGCAAGCACGCCCGGATAGATGTAGTGGAGGTAGCCGGTTCGGCCGAGCGTCGAACTCGCGCCCAAACCGGAACCCAAGACGAAAAGATAGAGTAGCGGCTGAATCAGGCTTGATATCAGGCGAATGCGATCCACCCACAGTCGCTTGAGGTCGAGAATCACCACCGCCAGCAGCCCCTTCACTGCAGATTCCCCGTTCGTTTGGACCCCGCAGGGCCGGTTCCGTCTTCGAGCGTTCTCCCGGTAAGCCTCAGGAAAACGTCTTCGAGGCCGGGCTCATGCACTTCGGCGCGAAGTGCTCGTACTGGCAACTGCGCGAGGACGCGCGGCAACACCGCAGCCGGCTCCGACTCGACAAGCAGTAGGCCTCGTGCACTGGTTTCCGGCGAATAGCCATGTGCGCGCAGCCAATCCGCCGCACGAGCATTATCTTCCGTAGAGAGCAAAAGCACGCCGCCGCCCACTTGGTTTTTCAGGTCTTGCGGCGAGCCAACAGTCAGAATACGTCCCCCATCTATCAAGGCGATACGGTCCGCGGGCTCGGCTTCATCCATGTAATGCGTGGTGAGGAACACGGTGCCGCCATTGGCGACAAAGCGCTGGATCTCGCTCCAGAAGTGACGCCTGGCGTCGACATCAAGGCCCAGCGTCGCCTCGTCCAAAAACAGTACCTCAGGGCGTGCCACCAGTGCGCGCGCGAGTTCAACTCGTCGCTTCTGACCGCCGGAAAGTCGGCTTGTCTCGCGAGCGGCAACATCACCTAACCCCAGCGTGTTGAGCAGGTCGTTGGCGCGCGCGCGGGCGGAGCGTATGGACAGACCGTAGAAGAGTCCCATCAGCAACAGGTTGTCACGCACGGGCAACTTGCCCTCCAGCGCGGGTTCCTGGAAGACGATGCCGACGTTCCGTCGAACCAGCGATCGTTCGCGTACCGTATCGTGCCCGAGAACGCGTGCCTCGCCTTCGCTGGGCTTGATCAATGTTGCAAGGATCGAGAATAACGTCGTCTTGCCAGCGCCATTGGGGCCCAGCAGCGCAAACATCTCCCCGCGCCAGACGGTCAAATCGATGCCGCGCAGCGCATGGACGGCGCCATAGTGCTTGTGCACTCCATGGGCTTCTAGCGCGGGGAGGTCACTCATGCCGGCTTCACTGCTTTCCGTGGGGTCCGGCAAGCGAAGTTGCGCTGGGCGGGAGATAGCGGGCGAACCAAGCTAGCGCGCGAACGAGTACATCGCGCTTGTGTGCAGGGTCTACGAACCCATGCCCCTCGTCCGGATACACCACCAATTGAGTCGGGACGCCCATTGCCTTCAGCCCGTGCCACATCTCGAAGGACTGGGGCGCCGGGCATTCCGCATCGTACTCACCGACGAGCAGCAATGTCGGAGTTCTGTCGTGCTTGATGTAGTTGATGGCCGAGCTGCGTGCGTAGGCGGCGGGGTCATCGTAGACGGTAGCCCCGAAGAACGGGGTCATCCACTGGTCTATCGAATTTTCACCCGTGTAACTTAGCCAATCTGAAAGTCCCGCCCCGGCAACTGCGGCGCGAAATACGCTTGTTTGCGTGGGCGCGAACATGCTCATGAACCCGCCGTAGCTCCAGCCGGTTATGCCAATGCGATTTGGGTCGACCGGATAGCGGTGCTCCACGGTCCGGATTCCTGCGAGGATGTCGCGCAGGTCGCCGTAACCAAAATCTCGGCGATTCGCCTGGGTGTACTTTTCTCCCTGTCCGAAGCTGCCGCGCGGGTTCGGGAAAAGAACGAAGTAGCCCATGGCTGACAGGGGTGCACCGCCGTAATCGACGCCTGGCCAGCGGGGTTGAACGGCGTAGCTGGGTCCTCCATGGACTGCGACGACCAATGGATATTTCTTGTGCGGATCGTAGTCGGCTGGATACAACAGCCATCCTTGGACGCTGAAGCCCTGATTATGCCAGTGGACGGAAACGGCTCTGCCCCAAAGGGGCTGGACTCCAGCGTTCACGCGGGTGACCGGTCGCATCGTTCCAATATTCGCAATCATGCCGCCACGATTTTGCGTGAATGTCGCGGTCCAAACCTCAGGTGGAACGGCAAAGGTGCTTTGGATGAAGGCCAGCATCGTTCCGTGCCTGGCATATGCCAGTGCCGACATTGCTGACCCGTCTTCGAGCGCGGCGTGGACGGTGGCTAGTGGATGCCAGCCTGTGACGCGGATTCCCCGAGCGTCGTTTGTTATCGTCAAGGAGGCGAGTTGGCTGGATCCACCGGCAAATGCATTGACCAGCAGGCTGTCAGGTCCGCTCCAGGCCAGCCACCCAGGCGTGACAGTGCTGTACGGCGTGAGATTCGTCGGGGTGCCGCCAGACGCATGAACGAGATAAATATCGCCGCCGGTGACGCCTTGGTCGCTCATCAATCCGCCGATGAACGCGATGGACCTGCCGTCTGGCGAGAAGCGTGGCAACGCGAGTTGCATTCCGTGCAGTGGGCCCCGGATGACGTTGGGATTGACCACTGCCCGGGGCGGTGCGTGGGAACGAATATCTTGCACGTAGAGTTGTGAGACCCACCAGTTGTCGTCACCGGGTGGCGGAGCAGCGACAAACGCGATGCGCCGTGCGTGTGGCGAGACGTCGAATTCGTAAGGGAAAAGCGTGGGCGGCGTCAGTAGCGCCGGCGTACCGCCGTTGGCGGGCACCATCGCAACGCGCTGATGCTCGATGTTGGCCTCGCCTATGACTCCCACGCGAGGCTTGGTTGCGGCCAGGGCATCGACGCGATGCGTATCGCCTGGCACGTAAAGGAAAGCGAGCTTGCGCCCATCTGGAGTCCAACGCAGTGCGTGTACCAATCCCTTGAGGCGAGTAACCTGCCGTGCCTGCACGCCTGCGCGATCGATCTCGAGCACGAATACATTGTCCTGCGGCTGCTTGCGGTCAACCGAACAATCGGAAAGAAAGGCGAGCCTGTTCCCGTCTGGAGAGAAGGCCGGGTTGTCGAAATCACATCCCTGGTGCAGGCCGGGTACGGTCACCTCCCGTGCGTTGGTTCCCTGCGCCGTGGCGAAATAAAGGCGCGTGCCGTTTGCCGTTGCGATAACCCACGCCAGCATCCGGCCATCGGGTGATAGCGCGACGGCATTGAACGCGTGCACCGCAGACAGACGTTGGAGAACTGCATCAACACGTGCAGCATCGGCGGATGGAATGACAGCGGGCGTCAAGTTGCCCGCCCTTACCATCATTGGCGCAAATGCCAGCGCCAAGAACAACAGGCCATTGCGGAGACTTTGCAACACGATGGATGACCCCCTCTTATTTGCAGGAAAATGAAATCTGAGCATGGCAGACCCATGGAGGTCGTGCCGCGATCACTGCAAAAGCGAACGCCCTCCATCCCTTGTTTATCAGGAAACGGTTCGGAGCTATGTCCAGATCATGTGCCCCACCAAAACGCTTGGTGGGGCACATGATTCGTTCGCCTCAGTAGCCTGCCGCCAAGCCAGCCGGGCGGCGGCGATCGTTGGCCCCTTCGATCAAGCCGGTCTTCGGATTGACAAGGATCGCCTCGTCCGCGCCCCAAGCTTGCACCTGCTTGAAGCTATAGCCCATCTTCTCGAGCTGCATCTCGGTTGCCGGCGTGAGATAGCCGGGCTCGACGAAAATCGCATCGGGGTACCACTGCATGTGCATGCGGGGAGCATCGACTGCCTGCTGCATGTTCATGTCGAAATCAACCACGTTGAGGATGCTCTCGAGCGTGGTCGAGATGATGGTCGAACCCCCCGGACTGCCGGTGACCATGAATACTTTTCCGTGTTTCAGAACGATCGATGGCACCATTGAGGAAAGCGGAATCTTGCCGGGCTCGATCTCGTTGACGTGACCTTGGACGAGACCGAACGTATTTGGCACCCCGGGCTTGGAGGTGAAATCGTCCATCGTATTGTTAAGGAAGAACCCGGTGTGGCCAGCCATCATCCCCACGCCGAATAGGTAGTTGATGCTGTAGGTCACGGAGACGGCATCACCTTTGGCATCGAGAATCGAGAACTGCGTTGTGTGCCTTCCTTCCGCTTGGCCCAAGCTGCCTTTCACGTCGGATGAGGGTGTCGCGCGATCTGGCCGGATGGCTGCACGGATGCGCGCGATATTGTCTTCGGACAGCAAGCTTTGGATCGGGTTATGCACGAATGCGGGGTCGCCAAGATACGTATTGCGGTCCGCAAACGCATGCCGCTCGGCCTCTGCCAGAACGTGGGTGGCCATTACCGAGCCATACCCCCACTTGGCGAGTGGGTAGGAATCCAGTACGCGCAGTATTTCGCAGACGGTGACGCCAGAGCTTGGTGGCGGGGGCGTCACGATGGTGTAGCCCCGATAAAGGCACTCGATGGGTTTCGCCCAGACTGCACGATAGTTGCGGAAATCCCTGAGGCTCAGGATGCCGCCATGCTGGTCGCTCGCAGCAACGACTTCCTTGGCGATAGGGCCGTCATAGAAAGCCTTGGAGCCGTTCTTCTGGATCAGCTCCAGCGTGTGAGCAAGCTCAGGTTGCTTGAGTAGATCGCCGACCTTCCATGGCTCGCCGTGATTCAGAAAAACGGCGGCAACGTTAGAGTGGTCGGCGAAGTCCTTTTCCCTGGTACGCAGAATGTTGACATCGCCTTGCTCGAGAACATATCCGTCACGTGCAAGCTTGATCGCAGGCGCCATGACTTCGGCCCGGGTCATGGTGCCGTATTTTCTCAGCGCTTCATCCAGTCCCATGACCGTGCCCGGCACGCCCACACCGAGCCAAGTCTTTGTACTGCGGCCGGGAACGACGTCGCCATGGGCATCCTGAAATAGTGTTGGGGTGGCCTCCAGGGGCGCGCGCTCGCGGAAATCGAGAAACACGTTCTTGCCGTTGGACAAGTGGATGGTCATGAATCCACCACCACCTATGTTGCCGCAACAGGGATGCACGACCGCGAGTGCGTAGCCGACGGCGACGGCAGCATCGACGGCGTTGCCGCCACGCTTGAGAATCTGGAGACCGACCTCCGTCGCATAGTGCTGCGCGGATACGACCATGGCGTGTTTGGCCAGTACAGGCTTGGCACTGGTCCATTGTTGGTGCAGCGCCGCCCCGGCTGTGCTGTCCAGTGCCGCGCTGGAAATTGAACTGGATTGCGCCACCGCATGGCTCTGGGCGGAGTCGCGGGCGTAGGAGCCAAGGGGTGCAAGCAATAGAGCCATCGCGGCGATGATGGGGAATCGTGCCATGGAGAACTCCTCGGTTGTGGCACTCCGTGCCGGGATGGATGAGGTGCGCAACAGATGCCTGTGCGCGCCGATTATGCCTTCACGAGCTGGTTACCATTTGTTGATGTTGATCATATGCGTCGACTGTTGGTGCCCTGGGTGGATCAATCGAGGCCCCGGGCGACTTCCATGAACACGCTTTGCGCGGCTTCCAGCGTGGTTTCGAGTTCGCTTGCACCATGGGCGCTCGACAGAAATCCTGCTTCGAAGGCGCTGGGCGCGAAGTAGACGCCGCGGCGCAGCATTCCGTGGAAGAACCGCTGGAACGCCCTCTTGTCGCAAGCGGTTGCCTGTTGATAGTTGCGCACGGGCTCGCTGCTGAAAAAGAGCCCGAACATCCCCGTTACGTGGTTGGTGGTGAAGGGGACGCGCGCAGAACGCGCCGCATCCTCGAGTCCACTGCATAGTGCAGACGTGCGTTCCGCGAGTCCTGTATGGAATCCCGGCTCGCCGATCACCTCCATCATGGCTAGACCTGCGGCCATCGCGATCGGATTGCCGCTAAGCGTGCCCGCCTGATATATCGGCCCGCTGGGTGCAACCTGCGCCATCAGCTCGCGCCGGCCCCCGTAGGCTCCGACTGGCATGCCACCGCCGATGATTTTGCCGAGAGTGGTTAGATCAGGCTTGACGCCATAAAGCCCTTGCGCGCCGCCCGGAGCGACGCGAAAGCCTGTCATGACCTCGTCGAAGATCAGCAGTGCGCCGTACTTGTCGCACAGTTCGCGCAGTGTCTCGAGAAAGCCGCAAGCCGGAGGGATGCAGTTCATGTTGCCGGCAACTGGCTCGACGATGATCGCGGCGACTTCGCGGCCGCGATCCGCCATCAACGTTCGTGCAGCCTCGGCATCGTTGTAGGGCAGGGTGATGGTGAGATCGGCCAGCGCTTTCGGAACGCCCGGGGAGTCGGGGACCCCGATCGTCAGTGCGCCAGAGCCAGCCTTGACGAGGAACGCATCGCCGTGCCCGTGATAGCAACCCTCGAATTTGACAATTGCATTGCGCCCGGAGACTCCACGTGCAAGGCGTATCGCGGACATGGTTGCCTCTGTACCCGAGTTGACCATGCGCAACATCTCGATCGATGGCATCAACCGGACGATCGCTTCTGCCATAGCCACTTCTGCAGGACAGGGCGTCCCGTACGATAATCCGCGCTCAATCGCGCGAGCTACGGCGCTGCGGACCCGGGGATGGTTGTGACCTGCGATCATCGGTCCCCAAGAGCCAACATAGTCGATATACCGGTGGCCTTCGACATCCCACAAGTACGCGCCATCCGCTCGTTCGGTGAAAAATGGGCTGCCGCCGACGGAGCCGAATGCCCGCACGGGCGAGTTGACGCCACCAGGCAGCACGCGACACGCTCTTTCATATAGTTGAAGGTTGCTGTTCATGGATGCTCCGCGGATCGATCAAAAAGGGACGCATAGGCTCGCGCTGCAGCTTCGATATTGGTCGCTGCGAAGACGCCCGAGATCACCGCCAGAAAGTCTGCGCCCGCTGCGATCAGAGCCGCCCCGTTGCATGGCGTGATGCCGCCGATGGCTACGACCGGCAGGCCAAGCGCATGCGCACTTTCGAGAATATCGAGCGGCGCCCTCTGTGCTGCCGGCTTGGTCGGTGAGTCGAAGAACGAGCCGAATGCGAGGTAGTCCACATCAAGGGTGGCTAATTTGCGTGCACGCGAGAGATCGTTGTAGCAAGACACGCCGATGATGGCGCGTTCGCCCAGGATGGCGCGAGCTAGGCAAGGGTCTGCGTCCGTCCGGCCCAAGTGCACGCCATGGGCGCTCGTGACGCGCGCGAGTTCGACATCATCGTTGATGATCAGATTCACGCCGTGGCGCTCGCAGACGGCGCGCAAGGCCGCCGCTTCGCCGATGCGGCGCACTGCATCGTCAGTTTTGTCGCGGTACTGGAGAACTGCTGCGCCGCCCTGCAACGCGTGTTCCGCGCGCGCGATCAGGTCTGCACGCGGCCCATCGGTGATCGCGTACAGTCCGCACCCTTCAAGCCGCCCTTGTTTGGACGATTTCTGAGCATCCCGCACTTCTGTCAAAATCACGCGCCCCAGTTTGCTGAATGGATCCAACGCGTCATGCCCACCGCTTTTCGAAAGTTCATGTGCGTCGTATGCGGGTACATCTACGACGAGGCCGAGGGCATTCCCGAGGAGGGCATACCGCCTGGCACGCGCTTCGAGGACATTCCGGACACTTGGACCTGCCCAGATTGCGGGGCCACCAAGGCCGACTTCGAGCTCATCGAAACCGAGTGAGGCGCTTGCCGCTTACTGCACCTTGCCGTAATCACCCTTGATGCGAAGTTGACTGCCCGGGCGCACCCTGATTTGGCGGGCGACGCCGGCGGCGATTTCAAGCACATATTTGGCTGGTTTGTCGCTTGGGTAAATCGCGCAAGGGTCGGATGTGCAGGGCGTTGCGTCCAACTGCATGGATACGAGCTTGCGCTGGGCGTCGAAAAAGAGCATGTCCAGCGCAATCTTGGTGTCCTTCATCCAAAACCATCGTGGCGCTGCATGGCGGAACACGAACAGCATGGCTCGATGGGCATCCAGATGCGATCGGTTCATCAGGCCGTAGGCGCGGCTGTCGTTCGTCGTGGCTGCCTCCGCCGCGAATCGATATCCGTTCAGCGTTACATCGACCTGCGGCAGGGTCCGGCTAGGGGTTGGTGGGGCCGCGATGGCCTGCTTCGGCGCACTTGCGAGCAGCATCAGCAGACTGGCCGCGATCAGCGGGATCACCCGCATGCACACTGACTGTCCCATTGGAAATTTTCTCCACGCCCACCACCGGTTCAGGCAAGTCTAGCTGCGCGTGGTGACCGCGGCACCCCTGTGGCCGTGCGCTGGGCACTTGTTGTCCACGCAGGAATCCGGCTACTCTTTTCGGCCCAGCTCCGAGTATTGCATTCCGCCCGGATTGTGCCGGTGGTCGAACCTTGCGGCGGGGTGGGCAAGAGGTGTTGACGTAGAGGAAATCGGCGGTAAGATATCGGGCTCCCCTGGCGAGAGGCTGGGGCTGCGGCGAGAGCTGCGGGGACGGATCGTTGACAGTATGCACAGGTGACTTGTGTGGGCGCCCT
>JAJYPJ010000115.1 GCA_021795435.1 Pseudomonadota bacterium | reverse complement strand
GGCATCGCCCGCTGCAGCGCAAGCAAGCCGCGTTCGCGCTCGATGGACACGCCGATGCCAATGCCGAACAGGCCCGGCGCCATCACGCCGAAAGCCCCCATGCTCCCCAGCACCCAACTGGCCTGCTGCGGGGAGTGATGGGCGAAAACGACGCCGAAGAGCACGTAGAACATCGCCGGGAAGGTCAGCATCGGTATCGCGGCAGCCGGCGCCCGCAGGAGCCGCACGAATTCATACCAGGCATCGCGCAGGTAAAGATCCGCGTAACGCCTCGCGGTCATGGTCCCGGTCGCTTCCATCACGCTGCCTCCCGGGTCAGTTCCGTGAATGCCTCGGCCAGACCGGCCCGGCTCACCTCGAGTTCGCACAATCCCTCGTCGGCAGCCAGAAGCCGTCGCAGGACCCTTTCAGGCTCGCGCGCATCCACGCTCAGGATCCCCGCGTCATGGACCGCCGCGTGCACACCGTCCCACGCGCGGACCTCGTCCGCCCGCAACATGCTGCGGCAGCGAATGCGCGTTCGCCGGGTGCGCCCGCGAATCTCGGCCACCGTCCCCTCGGCGAGCACGCGCCCCTGTCCAAGCACCGTCACCCGGTCCGCCAGGGCCTCCGCTTCTTCTAGATAGTGGGTCGTCAGCAGGACCCCGCACCCCTCGGCCACGAGCGACCGGATGGTGGCCCAAAGTCCCTGCCGCGCCTCGATGTCGAGGCCGACGGTCGGCTCGTCCAGGAACAGAAGGTCGGGCTTGCCGCACAGCGCCAGCGCAAATTGCACGCGGCGTTGCTGGCCGCCCGACAACCGGCCATAGGGTCGGGCCAGCAGATCGGCGATGCCCGCCATGCGCGCTGATTCCTCGACAGCCCGCGGGCGCGGGTAATAGCCGGCAGCCTGTCGCAAGAGCTCGCCCACACGCAGTGTCTCGGGCAGGGATCCCGTCTGCAACATGACCCCCACGCGCCGCCGCGGGGCCAAATGCTGCGGATCGTCACCGAACAACTCGGCATGCCCCTGGTCCGGACGGATCAGGCCCAGCATCAGGCCGATGGCGGTGGTCTTGCCGGCGCCGTTGGGGCCGAGCAGCGCATGGAGTCCGCCGGGCGCAAGCGCGAGATCGACCCCGTCCAGCGCGACAATTGCGCCGTATCGCTTGTGGACACCACGCAAGGCTGCAAAGGGAACGGGTCCTGGGTTCGCCATGGGCATCACTTCCGCGCCGGGGGATGAGGATGGCGACATTGTGACGCGCCGAACCGTGTCCGGGCAGTCGCACGCGTCAGCGCATGGCAGTGACAGCCGTCAGCCCATGGCGCGCCGAACCCTCGGGGGTACCGTCGCGGGGAAGGGGGTGGTATCCTCCATAAAAGTCTTTTGCAACCGACACTTGGCGCATCTTTCGTCGCGTCGAAGTCCGGTTGCGCCCGCAACCGAGGACTCGCCCATGGACCTGCTGCACAAACTCGCGCCCCTCCATCAGACTGGTGGTGGCGCTGCCTGCACCGGCCTCGATGAAGCCAGCCTTCGCGCGTTTGCCAACGATGCCGAACTCACCGCGGCGGTCGACGAGGCCCTGGCCCTCTTCGGAGCGCTGCAGCAGCAGGTCCCCGAGCTGCTGGCACTCGACGAACAGGAGCAGATCGCCCGCGTCCAGGCCGGTTTCGTCAACTTTTACCCCGACGATGCGATCAATCCTTACATTGCCCTGGCGGCGCGCGGCCCATGGATCGTTACGCTCAAGGGTGCGGTGATCCATGACAATGGCGGCTACGGAATGCTGGGCTTGGGCCACGCGCCGCCCGCGATCATTGCCGCGATGGCGCAACATCAGGTGATGGCCAACATCATGACGCCGTCGCTCGCGCAATGGCGGGCCAGCGAGGCGCTGCGCCGCGAAATCGGCCATACCCGCGGCCAGTGTCCCTTCGACCGATTCCTTTGCCTGAATTCGGGATCGGAATCGGTCAGCCTCGCCGGCCGCTTCGCCGACGTCAACACCAAACTCATGACCGACCCAGGCGCCCCGCATGCCGGCCGGACGGTCAAGCGAATTGCCGTTCGAGGCGCATTCCACGGCCGTACCGAGTTGCCCGCGCTGTATTCGGACTCCTCGCGCAAGACGTACGCGCAGTACCTCGGCAGCTATGCGCACCACGACGCCCAGCTGATCGCGATCGAGCCCTACAATGTCGCGCAGCTGCAACAGGCCTTCGCCGATGCCGATCGGCAAGGCTGGCACATCGAAGCGATGTTCCTCGAACCCGTAATGGGCGAAGGCGACCCGGGCCGCGCAGTGACGCCGGAGTTCTATCGCGCCGCGCGCGATCTGACGCTGCGGCATGGCACCCTGTTGCTCGTCGATTCCATCCAGGCCGGCCTGCGGGCCCATGGCGTCCTCTCGATCGTCGATTATCCGGGCTTCGAAGGCCTGGAAGCGCCAGACATGGAGACCTACTCCAAGGCACTGAACGCCGGCCATTACCCGTTGTCGGTACTGGCCGTGACCGCGCGCACGGCCGCCCTGTACCGAAAGGGCATCTATGGCAACACCATGACCACCAATCCGCGAGCGCTCGACGTGGCCTGCGCGGTGCTGGGGCAGTTGACGCCCGCCCTGCGCGAGAACATCCGGGAGCGCGGCCGGGAATTCCTGGAGAAGCTTGGCAAGCTGAAGAACGACCTGCCCGGCCTCATCACGCGCGTGCAGGGAACCGGACTGCTCTTTTCCTGCGAACTGGACCCGCGATTCAAGTGCTACGGTGCCGGCTCGATCGAGGAATGGCTGCGCCGGAATGGCATTGGCGTCATCCACGGTGGCGCCAACTCATTGCGCTTCACGCCGCACTTCCGCATCACCAGCGCCGAAGTCGATCTCATCGTCGAACACGTCCGCCGCGCCCTGCTCGAGGGTCCCCGACAGCAGAAGACGGCCAGCGGAAATCGCGAAGCCGCCTGACGCAAGCGATCGGCGCGCCCGACACCACTGACGGCGCGCCCGGC
>JAJYPJ010000046.1 GCA_021795435.1 Pseudomonadota bacterium | reverse complement strand
GTACCTGGGGCTTCGCGGGAATCCGAGGCTCCGCGGGTACCTCTGATGCCCCTGCCACCGATCGAAAGCGAGGAGCTGGTGCGCGCCGCGCAGGAAATGATTCGTGTGCGCTCGGATGTCCTCGACAACCTGGTCAATCAGGCAGGCGAGGTCTCGATCTATCGCTCGCGACTCGAGCAACAGGTCTCAACCTTCCGATTCAATTTGGTCGAGCTGGATCAGACCGTCATCCGCCTGCGGGATCAGCTGCGCAAGCTTGAGATCGAGACCGAAGCGCAGATCATCGCCCGCTTCCAGCGTGAACAGCAGATTGCTGCTGCCGACAATGCGTTCGACCCCCTGGAGCTCGACCGCTTTTCGCAACTGCAGCAGTATTCCCGCGCGTTAGCGGAATCCGTATCGGACTTGGGTTCGCTGCAGGGATTGCTCGAGGACACGACGCGCCAGGCCGAGACGCTGCTCCTGCAACAGTCGCGTGTCAGCTCCGAGTTGCAAGAAGGGCTGATGCGGACGCGCATGGTCCCCTTCGAGGCGCAGGTCCCGTCCTTGCGACGGACGTTGCGTCAGGCCGCGCAGGAACTCGGGCGACGTGCGCAGTTGAAGGTCGATGGTGCGCATGGGGAAATGGACCGGACCCTCATGGAGCGTATGAAGGCGCCGTTCGAACATATGCTGCGCAATGCCGTTGCGCATGGGATCGAGCCCGAGGCCGAGCGGATCGCGGCAGGCAAGCCCGAAGAAGGGATGGTGACGATCCGCGTCAGCCGCGAGGCAAACGAAGTCCTGCTCGAAGTCAGCGATGATGGCCGGGGCCTTGACCGAGACGCGATCCGCGCCAAGGCAATTGAGCGAGGTCTATTGCGCGCGGATGCGCAACTTTCGGATCGCGACCTTTACGCTTTCATCCTCGAAAGCGGCTTCTCGACCGCCGGTAGCATCACGCAAATCGCTGGGCGTGGCGTTGGCATGGATGTCGTGGCCAGCGAAATCAAGCAACTGGGCGGTTCGCTCAGCATTGATTCGAGGCGCGGCCACGGTACGCGCTTCCAGGTTCGCTTGCCCTTCACCCTTGCGGTGACCCAGGCCATCCTGATCAAGCAAGGTGAGTCGGTTTTCGCGGTTCCCATGACCTCGGTCCAAGGCATGGCTCGCATCGGACGTGATGATCTCGCGTCGCGCATGCAGGAAGACTCACCCGTCTACACCTATGCCGGAGAGCGTTACGTCATCCATGAACTGGGGCGCCTCCTGAATGTCGGATCAAGGCGCAGTGAAGATGCACAGTTGCCGTTGCTGTTGATTCGAAGCGGCGACTTGCGCGCGGCCGTACATGTGGACCAGGTGATCGGTTCACGCGAAATCGTCGTGAAGTCGGTCGGACCCCAGATCAGCTCCGTGCCCGGGCTTTTTGGGGCCACGATCATGGGCGATGGATCTGTCGTCATGATTCTCGACCTTCCACCGCTGGTACGTCGTGGCACTGCGCTTGGTCAACATGCCGAGGCCGCGCGCGCCATGCTGGAGACCGAGGCAGTGGCAGAGGCGACTGTCGCTGCGGCTGTTGCGCGCGCGCGACCGCTGGTCATGGTGGTTGACGATTCGATCACCATGCGCAAGGTCACATCCCGTGTTCTCGAGCGCATGGAGATGGACGTCATTACGGCTAAGGACGGCATCGACGCGCTGGAGCGACTCCAGGACCGCGTTCCCGACGTCATGCTGCTGGATATCGAGATGCCGCGCATGGACGGTTATGAGCTCGCGACCCATATGAAGGCCGATGCCCGGCTTCGCGAGGTGCCGATCATCATGATCACCTCGCGCAGCGGAGAAAAGCACCGCCAAAGGGCTCTCGAGATCGGCGTCGATCGTTATCTGGGCAAGCCGTACCAGGAAGCCGATTTGTTGCGTAACGTGCAGGAGGTGCTCAGTGGTCAGCACGCCTGAGCAATCGGGTCCGGCGGTTGCGCTGCTGTTCGACGACCAGTCCAGCGGGCAGCGGCTGCGCGAGGTCCTGGAGGAACGAGGCGCGCGCATTGTCCTCGAGGCGGGGGTCAGCGCCTTCGAAGTCGATGTGTTGCCTCAGGTGGCTGCCGACGTGGTCGTGGTCAACCTCGACCCTGGTGATGAGGACGCGCTCGAGCGCGTCATGGATGCGCTGGGTGGTTCGGCCTGCCCGCGACTCGTATTGAACGATGCCGAAGTCACCCGCTCGTTGGCCGGCTGGGATGCCGCACGGTGGGCTCGCCACCTTGCGGCAAAAATACTCGGAACGGACATTGATCCACCTCGGCCGATCGACGCCATTCCCGTCGTATCAGGATTAGCTGAGGCGATTTTGAACGTCCAAATGGACGATCTGGACGGTCCGGAAGCGACCGCGTCGCTGGACCAAGTGCCTGCAGACTCGCCGCCCGAGCCCGCGATGAATGCGGCTCTTGCGCATGAAATCGAAGTACTGCTTGACGCGGATGCATCGGTGGCTACTTCAGACATGGCTTCACTCGCTCCGTCAGAGGTTGAGGTGCTCGACGCGCTTGCCCGGGGCGGATCCCTCGAGGAAGTCGACCTGCGCCATGTGCAGGCGGAGACGCCTGTGCAGGATGAAATGGCGGGTCATCCATCCCAAGTCGCAGAGGATCGTGCAGACGATCTCGATGCCCTGCTGGCTTCCTTGGGCGTGTTCGAGCCGAGCGCACCCGGGTCTGGCGCGGCGTCCAACGATGCCGAAGCCAGATCAGCCCGAGGCGACCTATCCACCGGAATTGCGGAAGCGTCCAGCATTGATCTGGGGAACGTGGATCTCGATGCGTTGCTGGCCGAATTTCCCGACTCACCCGGCATGCCGCCGGAGACGGCGGCTATCGCAAGCACTGAGCCGTCGGCAGGCACAGCGACGTCGTTCGAAGAGCCGATTCCGGTGGAGCGCGTGCCGCCTTCGGTGGCGCTGGCGCATCCGCAGACGGATTCGAGGGGCGAGGATCCGTTCGGTGGATCCGACCTCGAAGCGTTGCTGGCCGAAATTCTCCCGCGCGAAGGCAGCCTGCAAGCCCCGACGGAGCCCATGGCGCTTCCGGAATCCGATCCAGGAGGCGATCCACTCCTGTCCAGCCTCGCTGGAGGCGAACAAGAGCCCCTGTCGTCGGTTTATGCGGATTTTGATCCCGAGACATGGCAGCCACCCACTGTCGCCGTTGCGCCCAGCAGCGATGCCGGGAGCACAGATGGCGGGGAGGCCCCGCCCGCTGCCGAGCCCGTGCGCGTTGGCGAGAGCGCCCCTGATCTCGAGTTGATGCTCGACGAAATGTTCGAGCAACCCATTCCCGCGGCGTCTGCACCGCCGGTCCAGGCACCTGATTGGGGCCTGCTGGACGACGCGGCGCCGGAGTCCAAGGTCGACGACGCGCGACCTTCCGCGGCGCAACCGATCGAGGCCATGGATTTGAGCGGCCTTGAACTGATGCCCTTCGAATCCGGGGAAGCCGCAACGACGCCCCCAAACGGCCCCATGGGCCGCGCGCAGGAAATCCTCCGGGTCGTGGCAGTCGGCGCGTCGATCGGCGGGCCGGATGCGGTGCGCGAGTTCCTTTCGTCCATGCAGCCTGGGCTGCCGGTGCTGGTGTTGGTCGCACAGCATCTCGATGCAGCCTTCTTTACCAGTTACGCGGAGCAATTTACCCGCGCATTGTTGCACCCCGTACGGATCGCGAAAGAAGGCATGCGCGCGAGCGCCGGTGACGTCGTGCTGATTCCGCCCGGTGAGCGGATCGACATCGATCCGGACGGGCGCATTCACGCCCGTCCTGCGGCAGAAACCCGATATACGCCCTCCATCGACGACACCCTTTCGGCTATCGCGGATGCCTTTGGTCCGCGCGCGCTGGCACTGATCTTTTCGGGGATGGCGAGCGATGGCCTGCGCGGCATGGCTCGCATCATGGAAAAAGGCGGCCAGCTGTGGACGCAATCCCCCTCGGAATGCGTCGTCAGTGCCATGGTGGATGCGGCTCGCGCCGCCGGATACAGCGGCTTCAGCGGCGCCCCTGCCGCCCTGGCCGAACGCCTTAACGCGGAATTGATGCAAGGGTGAATGGATGGCTATGACCAGTTCGGAAATTCGCGGAGTCATGATTCCGGTGACGGGCGGACGCGTTCTGCTGCCCAACGCCAGCGTTGCCGAGGTCATCACCTTGACGACGCCGGATCCCGTCGACGATGCGCCCGCATGGCTTCTGGGGCGCATTCCCTGGCGTGGCTGGCGCCTGCCGCTGATGGCCTATGCAGTCCTCGCCGGCTTGGCGAGCGAAGAGGGCGGCGTGCACGCACGAGTCGCCGTACTCAAGGCATTGGGTGGGCATCCCCGCATGCCCTACATTGCCATGCTGACCCAAGGCTTCCCGCGTCTTGTGACACTGACGCCCGACTTGTTGATGCCATCAGATAGCGGCGAATCGTTGCCCCTGGGTGTGCGAAGCGAAGTCCTTCTGCGTGATGAGCCCGCGCTGATACCCGACCTTGGCGCGCTAGAGACGAGTCTACTTGTGGCGCTGCGTCTCGCAGCCTGATCCGCCAAAGCGAACGACGATCGGGTTGCGGCCAGCAGGATTACAATAGCCGCTTTGACTGGAGCGCCCATGGTCGATGATGCAAGCGCTGGCGCGCGCTTTCGCGCCGCATTGAGCGTGGAGACCCCGTTGCAGGTCGCTGGTGCGATCACCGCGTACGCGGGATTGCTTGCCAAGCGGGCTGGATTCCGAGCGCTCTACCTCTCCGGCGGAGGCGTCGCGGCGAATTCCCTGGGAGTGCCCGATCTGGCCATCAGCACGATGGATGACGTCCTCACCGATGCGAGACGCATCGTCGAGGCGACAAAGATGCCCTTGCTGGTTGATATCGATACGGGATGGGGCGGTGCCTTCAACATCGCGCGAACAATCCGTAGTTTCGAGCGTTGCGGGGTCGCGGCCGTGCATATCGAGGACCAGGTCGGCCTCAAGCGTTGTGGCCACCGCCCCGGCAAGGAGGTCGTAGGTCGGACAGAGATGGTGGATCGGATCCGAGCCGCCGTCGATGCCCGCACTGATCATGATTTCGTCGTGATGGCACGTACGGACGCCGCGGCCGTTGAAGGCCTCCAGGCGGCGATCGATCGTGCTTGCGCCTATGTCGAAGCGGGTGCGGACATGGTTTTTCCTGAAGCCATGCGCTCGCTCGATGACTATCGCCGCGTCAAAGCCGCGGTGAAGGTCCCCATCCTCGCCAATCTCACGGAATTCGGTGCCACGCCCTACTTCTCCGTTGACGAGTTGCGCGAAGCCGGGGTGGACATTGCGCTCTATTGCTGCGGCGCATACCGCGCCATGAACAAGGCCGCGACGGACTTTTATCAGACCGTCCGGCGGGACGGAACACAGAAGGCCATGGTCCCGCACATGCAAACGCGCGATGAACTGTATGAGGTGCTTGGCTACCACGCATACGAACAAAAGCTTGATGCGCTGTTTGGTCGGTCCGCGACCGGCGGTGACTGACTGGATGGTGTTGGCCGGCTTGATTCGAGGGCGCCTCGAGGTATCGAGCGTCGATCCAAGGAGTGAGCATGATGAATACTGAAGGCACGAACACTTTGGTCAAAGCCAAGAAATCGGTTGCACTTTCCGGTGTCGCGGCCGGCAATACCGCCGTGTGCACGGTAGGGCGGAGCGGCAATGACCTTCACTACCGCGGGTACAACATTCATGATCTGGCGACACGCGCCAGTTTCGAAGAGGTTGCATATTTGCTGGTCCATGGCGTCTTGCCGACCTGGTCCGAGCTCAACGCCTATCGCGCCCGCCTTGCCAAGCTCCGGGGGCTGCCGGCCCCTGTGCGTGTCGCACTGGAGCAAATGCCGGCGTCCACGCACCCGATGGATGTCATGCGCACGGGCTGTTCGGTGATGGGCACCGCGCTGCCCGAGCATGAAGCGCATGGATCAGTCGGCGCTCGTGCGATTGCGGACCGGTTGCTCGCGAGCTTCGGTTCGATGTTGCTGTATTGGTACCACTACAGCCACGCCGGCAGGCGCATCGACACGGAGACCGACGAGGAGGGCATTGCCGGGCATTTCCTTCGCCTCCTGCATGGCCGTCCGCCGGGCGAGTCCCATGTGCAGGCGCTCGATCGGTCCCTGACGCTCTATGCGGAGCATGAATTCAATGCAAGCACCTTCACCGCGCGGGTGATCGCCGGTACGGGTGCGGACATGTATTCCGCCATAACCGGAGCGATCGGAGCGCTCCGCGGGCCCAAACACGGTGGTGCGAACGAGGTGGCGATGGAAACGATCGCGCGCTATCGCAGCGCCGACGAGGCGGAGGCTGATATTCGCAACCGGGTCGAACGCAAGGAGATCATCATCGGCTTTGGCCACCCGGTGTACACAATCGGTGATCCACGTAATCCGATCATCAAGGAGATCAGTCGAAAGCTCTGCAGTGAGGGAGGGAACCCCCGGCTCTTCGAGATTTCCGAGCGCATCGAAGTGGTGATGTGGAATCTCAAGCGCATGTTCCCGAACCTCGACTGGTATTCCGCCAGCGCGTATCACATGCTCGGCGTGCCCACGGCGATGTTCACGCCGCTCTTTGTCATTGCGCGCACGTCAGGCTGGAGCGCGCACATCATCGAGCAGCGCGAGGATGGCAAGATCATCCGCCCCAGCGCGAACTACACGGGTCCGGAAGACCAGGCTTTCCTGGCAATCGAGAAGCGCTGAGGCGAACGGCTTGGCTAGAGCTGCGAGGCCAGTTCGGTGGCCTCGCGGATGGCGCGTTCGGCATCGAGTTCGGCAGCCACTGCCGAACCGCCGATACGATGCGTGGGGATGCCTCGAGCCGTCAGTTGCTCGGCGAGCGAATATTCGGACTCCTGGCCGGCGCAGATGACCACGTTGTCCACTGGCAGGACCAAAGCCTCCCCATTCCGCCGAAGATGCAGGCCTGCATCATCGATGGCTGAGTAGGTCACGCCCCCCCACATGTGCACGTCACGTGCACGAAGCGTGGCCCGGTGAACCCAGCCGGTGGTCTTGTGCAATCGCTTGCCCGGCGCGCCAGGGGACCTCTGCAACAGCCAAATCTCGCGTGCGGCCGGCTCGGGGCATGGCTGGCGCAGTGCGCCAGGGGTGGTGAGCATGGTGTCGACGCCCCATTCTCGCGCCCAACGCGCGAGCTCGGCCTCGAGCGATGTTGGGGATTGCGAGATGAACTCGGCCACGTCGAAGCCGATTCCGCCGGCGCCAATGATCGCGACCTTGCGCCCCAGCGGCGCATTGCGCCCGAGGACGTCCTGGTAGCCGAGCACACAAGGATGGTCTTCGCCGCTGATGCCAGCGCGGCGAGGCCGCACGCCGGTGGCAATGATGACGGCATCGAAGCCTTTGACCAGTTCATCGGCTCGAGCTTCGTGGTTGAGCCGGAGAGTGACGCCGGTTTCGCGCAGGCGTTCCGAGAAATAGCGGAGTGCTTCGTTGAATTCCTCCTTGCCCGGAACGCGCTTCGCCAGGTTGAACTGCCCGCCAATTTCGCCGCTTCGTTCCATCAGGGTCACCTGATGGCCACGCTCGGCAAGTTCCGTGGCGCACGCCAGCCCGGCCGGACCGGCGCCAACCACGGCATATCGCTTGCGCGAAGAAGCAGGCATCCGAGGCAATTCGGTTTCATAGCATGCGCGCGGATTGACCAGACATGACGCCCGCCGATTCTCGAAAACGTGGTCGAGGCATGCCTGGTTGCAGGCGATGCAGGTGTTGATGGCGGCGGTGTGTCCACTGGCCGCTTTGCGAACCCAGGCCGGGTCGGCAAGGAACGGGCGCGCCATCGACACCATGTCTGCGTCGCCACGCTCCAGTACGGCCTCAGCCACCTCCGGCATGTTGATCCGATTGGTCGTGACCAGGGGCAGGGCTATCTCCGATTTCAGTCGACGCGTGACCCAGGTGAAGGCCGCTCGAGGAACGCTCCCAACGATCGTCGGCACGCGCGCTTCGTGCCAGCCGATGCCGGTGTTGATCAAGGTGGCCCCGGCTTCCTGGACCGCCTTGGCGAGCTGGATGATTTCGTCCCAACGCTGTCCACCTTCGACCAGGTCCAGCATCGACAATCGGTAGATGATGATGAAGTCGGGACCCGTGCGTGCACGCGTCTGCCGTACGATCTCGACGGCGAAGCGCATGCGGTTCTCCAGGGAGCCACCCCAGCGATCCGACCGATGGTTGGTGCGCGTGGCGAGGAACTGGTTGATCAGGTACCCCTCCGAGCCCATGATCTCGACGCCGTCGTAGCCGGCATTCCGAGCCAGATCGGCACAGCGGGCGAAGTCGCCGATCGTTCGACGAATGCCTGCGTCGGTCAGTCGGCGCGGTGCAAATGGCGAAATAGGGGATCGAATGCGGCTCGGCGCGACCGCCAAAGGATGGTAGGCGTAACGTCCTGTATGGAGGATCTGCATGCAGATCCTCCCGCCCTCGGCGTGCACGGCGCTGGTCACGTGACGATGGCGGGGTACGTGCCACGGCATCGACAGACGGCCCGAGAATGGCTTGACCCATCCTTCGATGTTCGGCGCGATGCCGCCGGTCACGATCAGGCCGACACCCCCCCGGGCGCGCTCTGCGAAGTAAGCCGCCAGCTTCCTGTAGTCGCGCGCCCTATCTTCCAGACCGGTATGCATCGACCCCATCAGTACCCGGTTGCGCAGTGTCACGAATCCGAGGTTCAGGGGCTCGAGCAGGTGGGGGTATGAGGTCATGGCCCGGGAGTCTATTCAAACGTTTGTTCGATCATCGCGCGAGCACGCGTGTTGCGGCAAGTTGGTGGTTGGACGCATCACTGATGCCTCGGGAGTGCAGCGGAGCGGCGGATCCATGGCGTCGGATGCTCGGTCCTCTGCGCGTGGGAGGCATACTTGCGCGCACGTTCCCCTATCGGGGGACCGCGTTTTGACGTCGGCGACGCTCGACCTGCGCCTGGCGCCGATGGACCAGCCAACCGCCAGCGCAGATGCCCAGCACCAATGCGAGTTCTAGGGCATAGCCGACCCATCGGTGCGCGGAGAACCAGGTCTTGACGAGCGGGTCGTGACTGAGCATGCGCCCCGAGGTCCAGGCGATGGCGGCGGCGCCCAGATAAATGACGAACGGAAAGCGGTCGATCAGCTTCAGGATGAGTGTCGAACCCCACACCACCAACGGCACGCTGAAAAGCAAGCCGATCACCACGAGCGACATGTGGCCATGGGAGGCTCCCGCGATCGCGAGGACGTTATCCAGACCCATCAGTGCATCGGCAATCACGATGGTCTGCATGGAGGCCCAGAAATGGGTGGCTGGCTTGATATCGTGGGCTTCACCGTTTTGGCGAAGCAGTTTCCAGGCGATCGGCAGCAGCACCACCCCGCCGACCAGCATCAATCCCGGCAGCCGCAGCAGCCAGACCACGGCGGCGGTCATTACGGTACGGACCGCGATGGCGCCCAGTGTGCCCCAGAAGATGGCTTGCTTCTGGAGATGCTTTGGCAGGTTGCGTGCCGCCAGGGCAATGACGATGGCATTGTCGCCCGCAAGCACGAGGTCGATCAGGATGATGCTGGACAGTCCCGTCCAGAACGTGGAAGTGAATATGTCCATCGCAATCCCAGTGGGCGAGATCGTCAGCACGTGGCGTTGGCGTCGCCATGGGCCGACCGGCATGCCAGCAACACCATGCTCGCACATGGGCGGGCTCATGCGGCAATGCGGGCCTTTGTCGCTTCCTTCCCAGGGTCGCGCTGCCGCGATGCGGCCTCTTAGACCCATTTGTCGCTCGACGGCAAGCGATTCCATGCTCGTCGATTAGAAGATCGTGGGCGGCTGATGAGGCACGCTGGCGGCTGTGATGGTCCTGCCGCCGTATGCCACGCCGCTCCAAGCGTCGTACACGGCCCGAGGATAAGGGTCGGCCGTGGTGGCTAAATGTCCAGGTTGCCGCCGAAGGCGTAGGCTTGCATCGACAACGTGCCATGCTGCCATCCGTGGTGCACGGGGATGCCGCTGCTGCTGCCGGCCCCCCAGGCGACAAATAGCGGCAGCAGATGTTCGGGCGTTGGGTGCGCCAGGGCTGCGGACGGTGCGGACCGATCCCACGTTGTCGCGTGCTCCCATTGATTGGATTGCACGCGCTCATCAAGCCAGCTCGCAAAGGCTCTTGCCCACGTCGGTGTCGGCGCTTCCCGGTTGTGCCAGTCCAATGCGCCGAGATTGTGCACGAATCCACCGGAACCGATGACCAGGACGTTGTCGAACCGCAGCGGCGCCAATGCCTGTCCCAGCGCGTAGTGCCACGCGGCATCCCGATTGGGCGCGATCGTAAGGGCGACGACCGGGACGTTGGCCGCCGGGAGCATCCGGCGCAGAGGCACCCAAACGCCATGGTCGAAGGGCATGCGCCCATCCACGTCGGCTTCGAAGCCGGCGGTACGCAGGCGCGCCGCAATAGCGCGTGCGAGTGGCGGGTCCCCGGGTGCCGGGTAGTTCAGCGCATAAAGGGCGTCTGGAAAGCCTCCAAAATCGTGCAGTGTCTTTGGCGCGAGGCCTCCGCTCAGGCGTGGCGCGGCTGCGAGCGCATGCGCCGAGACGACAACCACGGCGCGTGGCGGTCGCAACGTATTGCCCAGTCCGTCGAGCCAGCGGCCCGTCGGGCTGTCCTCGATTGCCAGGAGGGGCGAGCCGTGCGAAACGAACAGGGCGGGGAGGGCGCGGGTAGCGTGCGTGGTCATGGCGTCGATGATGCGGGCTGCTTTTGCCTTTGCGAGCGCGCAGTTGCGAACAACCTATTGCCTGGTGCGCAACGACGGCGATGCCGGCCGCATCTGGCACAATTTGCGACTTGCCAACCTTCGGAAGCACGCCCTCATGTCCCAGAACGACATTCGTTCCGCCCGACGTCCAGATCCGGATGCACCGATGGTGGCGATTGCCGACTATGTGGTCGACGCCGCCATCGACTCGCAGGAAGCGCTGGATACCGCGCGGTACGTGCTACTCGATTCTCTGGCGTGTGCCATGCTGGCCATGGCCTTTCCCGAGTGCACCAAGCATCTCGGGCCCATCGTGCCGGGTGCGGTGCTTCCCGGCGGAGCCCGAGTACCGGGAACCGGGTTCGAACTCGACCCCGCCCAGGCCGCATTTGCGATCGGCACGCAAATCCGCTGGCTGGATTTCAACGACACCTGGCTTGCCGCGGAATGGGGCCACCCGTCGGACAATCTTGGAACGATCCTGGCCCTCGGTGACTACCTGGCGCGCAGGGCGCAGCGCGAAGGCCGTTCGCCCGTGACCGTGGCTGACGTGCTTCGTTATGCGGTGAAAGCGCACGAAATCCAGGGGGTTTACGCGCTCAAGAACAGCTTCAATCGCGTCGGCTTGGACCACGTCATCCTGGTTCGCCTAGCCTCGACGGCCGTTGCGACGCACATGCTGGGCGGTGGCAAAGACGCCATTGTTGCCGCCGTCTCGCACAGTTGGATCGACAACGGTGCGTTGAGGACCTATCGCCATGCACCGAACACCGGTCCGCGGAAAAGCTGGGCTGCCGGCGATGCCTGTCGGCGTGCCGTGATCCATGCGCTGAATGCCGTGGACAAGGGGGTTGTAGGCTATCCCTCGGCGCTCAGTGCACAGACGTGGGGCTTCTACGACGTCGCCTTTGGCGGCAAGCCATTTGATTTCGAGCGTGGATTCGGTAGCTACGTGATGGAGAACGTCCTCTTCAAGATCAGCTACCCGGCGGAGTTCCATGCACAGACGGCAGTCGAGGCGGCCATGCGCTTGCATCCCCTGGTCAAGGACCGACTCGACAGCATCGAAAGGATCGAAATCGAAACGCAGGAGGCTGGCGCCCGCATCATTGACAAGACGGGCCCGCTGGCCAACTACGCGGACCGCGACCATTGCATCCAGTACATGGTCGCAGTCCCGCTGATTTTCGGACGTCTTGGCGCCGATGACTATGGCGATGCGGTTGCTGCCGATGCCCGGATTGATGCCTTGCGCAACAAGATGGTCGTCCGAGAAAACCCGGCTTTCACGCGCGATTACTTCGATCCCGACAAGCGTTTCATCGGCAACAGCGTCCAGGTCCTTTTCAAGGACGGGAGCTCGACGGAGCGCGTCGTCGTCGATTATCCGATCGGCCATCGCAAGCGTCGTGCTGAGGGCATTCCCGTCCTGATGCGCAAGTTCGAGAATGCGCTTCGCGGCCATCTGCCGCAGTCGCGCGTATCGCGCATTCTCGAGCTCTGTGCCGACCCGCGGCGCCTTGATGCCACGCCGTTGAACCAGTTCATGGACCTGTTTGCCAGGTGAGCCGGCGGATTCACGTCGTCGATGCCTCATTGACGCAAAGCTGAACGGAGTTCACAATATGGACCGCATTTGTTTGTTTTTTGCTAAAATTACGGCGTTGCCGTCGCGTTGATCTTCTGCCCGGCAAGCTTGAGAACGCGCGTGGCGCCGACGCCGACCTGAACGGGCGCAACATCCAACTAAGGAGACTGCGATGAAAAGAAAGAGCCTCTACGCTCTGATCGCACTGGCTGTGGCAGGTGGTGGCATCGGCACTGCGCAGGCTGTGGATTATGGCAACTGGTACATTGCGCCGCGTCTGGGCGTGCTTGTCCCGGATTCGAAGCGGGATACCCAGAACTCTGTCCTTGGCGGTCTCGGAGTCGGCTTCTGGGCCACGCCGAATTTCGCAGTGGATCTTGAGTACACGTTGACGGATGCCAACTACAAGAGCAGTTCCCTCTTTGCGACGCACAGCTGGCAGACGCAGAGCCTCGGCGTAACGGGCCGTTACTTCTTTGGCGATCAGCAGGGTTACTCCGGTTGGCGTCCGTTTCTGGCTGGCGGTCTGGGGATGTACGGCTATGACGCCTTCATGACCCATTCTGGATGGGGCCCCGGTTTCCTCGTCGGTGGTGGTGTCCAGCGCGAACTGACCCATCGGGTCGCTTTGCGTGGAGAGATCGATTACCGCTGGAATCGTGATCGCGTGTCGTTGCCGACCACCACCAACTACGGTGATTGGGCTGCGACGTTGGGCTTGGTGATCTCGATGGCGCCGCCCCCGCCCCCGCCGCCTCCGCCGCCCCCGCCGCCGCCGCCGCCCCC
>JAJYPJ010000114.1 GCA_021795435.1 Pseudomonadota bacterium | reverse complement strand
CTCAATGCATTTCGCCAGTACGCTGATTTCCAGGGTCGGGCAAGACGGCCCGACTACTGGTGGTTTGTGCTGGCCAACATCCTCATTTGGCTCATCGCCGACCTGATCACCATGCACCACCCGTCCGTCGGCATCGGCATCCTGCTGGTGCTTTATGGATTGGCCATCCTGGTGCCCTCGATTGCGGTCGCGGTGCGGCGTCTGCATGACACCGATCGCTCGGGTTGGTGGTGGCTGATTCAACTCGTTCCCTTGGTCGGAACCATCTGGTTCCTGGTGCTGATGTGCCTGCCGTCGACGCCCGGGACGAACCGGTTCGGGGCCGCAGGCGCCTAGCCGGGTCGCGAAGCCCATCGTGGACGCTGGGCGGACCGCAAGGTCCGCCTGTTCCGCCGTTGGCTGGTGAGGGAGATCCATGCGCGGGGGCGCCGGGATTGTTGCCTGGCCGTCTGAGCTGATCCAGGTGGTATCGGGCCTGCCGGTACAATGGGCGGATGTCGATGGTCCAATTGCAACGCGTCGATTTCAGCATCGGCGGCCCGCTCCTGCTCGAACGCGTCGATTTGTCCATCGAAGCGAACGAGCGGATCTGCGTCGTCGGCCGCAATGGCGAAGGCAAATCCACGCTCCTCAAGCTGGTCGGCGGTGAACTGCGTGCCGACGACGGCGAGGTGCGCGTCCAAAATGGCGTCGTCATCGCGCGCCTGCCGCAAGAGGTGCCGCAGGACACGGCGGGCAGCGTATTCGACGTGGTGGCGCAGGGATTGGGCGACCTCGGCCGGTTGCTGGCGCGTTACCAGCACCTGCTCGCGATCGGCGCCCTCGACGAGCTCGCCGATGTCCAGGCGAGCATCGAAGCGCAGCACGGCTGGGACCTCAATCGCCGCGTCGAAGAAGTGCTGACGCTGTTGGATCTGCCCGGCGACATGGAATTCTCGGCGCTCTCCGGTGGCATGAAGCGACGCGCATTGCTGGCGCAAGCGCTGGTCCGCAAGCCCGACATCCTGTTGCTGGACGAACCCACCAACCACCTCGACATCGAGGCCATCGGGTGGCTGCAGACCTTCCTCAAGCAATTCGCCGGCAGCGTGGTCTTCATCTCCCATGACCGTGCGTTGCTGCGCGCCCTGGCCACGCGCATCGTCGAGATCGATCGTGGCGCGGTGACGGACTGGCCGGGGGACTACGAGAATTACTTGCGCCGGCGCGAGGAGCGCCTGCATGCGGAAAGCCAGGCCCATGCGCTCTTCGACAAGAAGCTGGCGCGGGAAGAGGCCTGGATTCGCCAGGGCATCAAGGCGCGACGCACGCGGAACGAAGGACGGGTACGCGCATTGCAGGCGTTGCGCAACGAGCGGTCGAAGCGACGCGAGGTCGTCGGCAATGTGAAGATGGCGCTGGGTCAAGCACAGGCCTCAGGCAGGAAGGTCGTCGAGCTCAGGCACGTCGGCCACGGCTTCGACGGCCGCGTACTGATCGACGACCTCAGCACCACGGTGATGCGTGGCGACCGCATCGGCATCATCGGTCCGAACGGCGCCGGCAAGAGCACGCTGCTGAAGATCATGCTCGGCGAGTTGGTGCCGCAACGCGGCACGGTCGAGCACGGCACCGGCACGCAGATTGCCTATTTCGACCAACACCGCCTGCAACTCGACGATTCGCTCAATGCCATCGACAACGTCGCCGGTGGTCGCGAGTTCATCGAGCTGAATGGTCAGCGCAAGCACGTCATCGGCTACCTGCAGGATTTCCTGTTCTCGCCGGAGCGGGCACGCGCGCCCATCGCCCGCCTGTCGGGCGGCGAGCGCAATCGGCTGCTGCTGGCCAAGCTGTTCGCGCAACCGTCCAACCTGTTGGTGATGGATGAACCGACCAACGACCTCGATGTGGAGACGCTGGAACTGCTCGAGGAGGTGCTGCTGGAGTACAAGGGCACCTTGCTGCTGGTCTCGCATGACCGCGCCTTCCTCGACAACGTCGTCTCGAGCACGCTCGTGCTGGAAGGCCAGGGCCGGGTCGGTGAATACGTCGGCGGCTATACCGACTGGCTGCGCCAGCGCCCGGCGAGCCCGCCACCGGAACCCGTGGCCGGCAAGCCGGTCCGGAACGTCGAACCGCCGCCAGCGAGCGCCAAGCGCAAGCTCAGTTTCAAGGACCAACGCAGGCTGGAGGAACTGCCTCGGCGCATCGAACGACTGGAGGGCGAGATCGCCAGCCAGGCGGCGGCGATGAACGACCCGGCATTTTTCCGGCAGGCCAGCCACGTGATCGTGCAGGCGAACGAGGCGCTGGCCGCGTTGCAAGCCGAACTGGACACAGCCTACGCGCAGTGGGTCGAGCTCGACGGCTAGGCGCCGCACGACCATTTTTGATGAGCGCGGGTCGACATCAGGCCGGTTCGTCCGGGCCGGCCCACCAGGGCAAGTCCAGGCCAACCAGCACGCCGAACGCGACGCCGCCAGCTGCGGCGAGCACCGGCCAGGGAATCAGCCCGGAGCGCAAAAGCGCATCGAGCGCGCTCGTTGTCGCGACCGCCACGGCCGGTTCGGGCGCGGGCAGGCCGGCGAGCAGGACCGCCATCACCGCGAAGACGACGAGCATCTGCGGAAGCGCCGCGCTCCAATTCGGTCGGCTGGTTTCGATGGCCAGGGCCGTCATGACCCGCTCGGTGAAGCCGTCATCGGGGAGGTCGCGCATGGCTGCGCCATCGGCGCGCAGCAACGCCTCGATGGCGTCCTGTCCGGGCCGGGCCTCGGCGTCAGGCCCGCGCGGGGTGCCGGGTTGCGGGTTCATAGGCAGGACCTCCTTCCGGGCTTTCGCCCAGATGGGTTCGCAATTTATCCAGGGCTCGGCGGACGTGCGACTTCAGGGTGCCGAGCGGCCAGCCCAGCACTGATGCGGCTTCCGCATGGCTGAGTTCGAGATAGTAGCTCTGAGTCTCACGCCCCGCCCTCGCCGCGCGTTCCAGACGCGCGTTTCGAGCGGTTCGGCGCACAGCGCCTGGCGATGGGTGACCAGCCTGCGGCTGTTGTAAAGCTCCTCGCGGTTC
>JAJYPJ010000012.1 GCA_021795435.1 Pseudomonadota bacterium | reverse complement strand
GGTGTACGCGATCGTGCAGGCGAAGGGCGGCGGGGTGTTCCGGTCGGAGGATGCGGGGGCGAGCTGGACGCGGGTGAACGCGAACTGGAGTCTTCGGCAGCGGGCGTTCTACTACATGAGCATCTTTGTCGACCCGACCGACCCGGAGACGGTGTACGTGCCGAACGTGGATGCGCTGTGGGTCTCGCATGACGGCGGCAAGGGGTTTTCCATGCTCCGCCCGAGGCACGGCGACAACCACATTCTCTGGATCAATCCGGACCACCCGAAGATCCTGCTCGAGGGCAACGACGGCGGTGCGACGGTTTCGATCAATGGTGGCAAGACCTGGAGCACCGAGCACAACCAGCCGACGGGCCAGTTCTACCACGTGGCGCTGGATGACCAGTTCCCGTTCCATGTCTATGGCGCGCAGCAGGACGAGGGGTCCTTCGAGGGACCGAGTGCATCCATTAACGGCGCCATCGGCTTGGGTGAATGGCATGCCGTGGCGCTTGGCGAGAGCACATTTGTTGCCCCCGAGCCGGCCGATCCGGATGTCACCTACGGCAGTGATTACTACACGGTGATGCAGCGCTACAACATGAAGACGGGCGAACGTCGCGGCGTCAGCCCGGATCCCATCTATCTCGACGGGGTATCCTCGGCCGAGATGAAGTACCGGTTTGGTTGGACGCATCCGATCTTCTTTTCCCCCACCAATCCCAAGGTCCTGATGTTGGCGTCGCAATACGTCATGGAGAGCGACGATGGGGGGAGGACCTGGACGCGCATCAGTCCGGACCTGACGCGCAACGACCCGCTGACGGAGCGGCCCAGCGGCGGTCCGGTGGACTTGGACCAGACTGGGGCGGAGGTGTACCCCGACATCTCCGCGCTGGCGCCGTCGCCGCTGGATGCGAACGTGATCTGGGCGGGATCGGCCGATGGCCTGGTGCACGTGACGACCGACGGGGGCGCGCACTGGACGCTGGTGACGCCCCGCGGACTGCCGGGCTGGGCGCAGATCAGCTCGATCGAGCCGAGCCACGTGGCGAAGGGGACGGCGTGGCTGACGGCCTCGCGGTACATGTGGGACGACTTCCATCCGTACGTGTTCGAGACGACGGACTACGGTGCGCACTGGACGCTGCGGACGCGGGGCCTGCCGGATGACGACTACGCGTTCGTGGTGCGCCAGGATCCGAAGGATGCGCGCCTGCTGTTCCTGGGCACGAAGAACACGGTGTTCGCGAGCTTCGACGGGGGCCGGCAATGGCAGCCGCTGTCGCTGAACCTGCCCAAGGTGCAGGTGCGCGACCTGGCGATCAACTCGCGCGAGGGCGAACTGGTCGCGGCCACGCATGGACGGTCCTTCTGGATACTCGACAATCTGCCGTTGCTTGAACAACTTGCAGATGGATCAGCCCCGAGCGCCGGCTCGACCAACCTTTATGCGCCTGCGACGGCTTGGCTCAGCAATGCATATGGACGGGATCCGGATGCTGCGCATCGGGGAGAGGCAGGCACTAACCCGCCGTTCGGCGCTACCGTTTTCTTTCATTTGCCGATGAGCTATGACGGCAGGGTGCCCGTGACCTTGTCCTTCGTGGATGACCATGGCCAAGTGGTACGCCGCTTTAATTTGCACTTGAAGGCGAAGCGACCGAAGCTCAGTGCTGTTGTTCGCGACAATCTGTTGCCTTCGCAGGAGCACGAGTTGGCGATGGATAAGCTCACCGCGATATCGCCGGGCATGAACCGGTTCCAGTGGAATCTGCGGTATGCCGATGCCACCGAAGTGATCGGTTTCGAGCCGCCTGAGGATACGGACGGCCTGACAGGTGACGCTCGCGGGCCGGTCGTCAATCCGGGCCGCTATACCGTGGTCCTGGACTACAACGGCCATCAAGCCCGCCGGACATTCGAGGTGGCGCTTGACCCACGCTTGCATACCTCGCCCGATGCATTGCGGCGGCGAATGGCGCTCGAGATGCGCATCCATTCGACGTTGGACGAGCTCAATCGCACAATCAACAAGGCCATCCTTGCCCGGCGGAACCTACGTCAGGCCGTGGCCCATCATGCATTGGAGCGGGGCAGGGCGCAGCCCGCGCTGACCGCACTCGATCGCGCGATCGCGGCGGTCGTCCAGCTTCATATCCGATCCAGCGAAGGCGATGTTCTGCATGAGGCACGGTTGCGGAGCTATCTGGCATATCTCCAGTCAGATATCGGATTGACCTATGAGTCACCGACCGTGGCGCAAGTCAACGCATACAACGAACTGGAAGGCAGGGCGCACGCAGGGGAACGCTCGCTGCATCAGGCCACGGAGATGGCAAGGTCACTGCTGCAGTAGTTGGTGAGGGTCGAGGCCTAAGTCGAGCGCTGGACTTGCGGGTCTCCCGCGTCCAGCGCCGGTCGGGGAGCGCGCGGATCGCCAACGCGGGCAGGTCTGATAATCGGAGAACGCCTGGCCAGTCAGTCCGGGCGGCCGGCCAGTATGCGCTCGACATAGCGGGCGAGTAGATCGATTTCGATGTTGACTTCATCGCCTGGCTTGCGATGGGAAAACGCCGTGTTTGCGATGGTATGCGGTACCAGATTGACGGCGAAGCTGGATCCGTCGACTTCATTGACTGTGAGACTGACGCCATCAACGCAGATGGAGCCCTTGCGCGCGATGTAGCGGGCGAGTGAATCCGGTGAGAGGAATCGCCACCGCTGCGACCGGGCGTCTTGGTGCATATCGAGGACCTTGGCAACGCCATCGACGTGGCCGGCCACCAGGTGGCCGCCCAGCGAATCGCCTAGGCGAAGCGCCCGTTCGAGATTCACGGGATCACCCTCGCGAAGCATGCGAAGTGTGGTGCAAGCGAGTGTCTCGCCCGAAACATCGGCTGTGAAGCTCCTTGCAAAGAGATCGACGGCCGTCAGGCAGACGCCGCTGACGGCGATGCTGTCGCCCGTGGCCAAGCCGGCGAGGTCTAGCGACGCGGTATCGATGCGCAGGCGCACGTCGCCGCCGCGCGCCTCGATGCAGGCGACGCGACCAACGGATTGGATGATTCCGGTGAACATGATGAAGTCTCAGGATGTGCGTAGCAGCAGGCGGACATCATCGCCCAACATGCGCCGGTCAATGATGCGGAGTGATCTGCGTGAATCCATGGAGCTCGGCGACAGCATTCGCATCAGGGGGCGGGCCTGGTCCCCAAGCAGTACCGGCGCGATGTAGAGCAGTAATTCGTCAACCAGGCCTGCATCAAGCAATGCACCGCTCAATGTGGCGCCGGACTCGACCTGCAACTCGTTGCATCCCCGCTCGGCCAGCAGTGAGAGGACCGCGCCAAGATCAAGGCGGCCATCGACCGTGGGCACCGCCATGCTCTCGACGCGCTCATAGCCCGAATGCGCGGGATGGGCGTCACGCGCGTGCAGGACCAGCGTAGGCGCATCCGATGAAAGCACGTGTGCATCTGCTGGTAGTGCCTCAAGCCGCGTATCCAGCACGACACGCAGAGGGGCGATGAACGTCGATTCGTCGGGGGCCAGCCGGGCGGTGAGGCGAGGGTTGTCGGTGCGAATCGTGCCGGCGCCAACGAGCAACGCGGAACTTCGTGCGCGCCAACGCGCCACATCTTTTCGGGCTGCCTCGCCGGTGATCCACCAGGATCGGCCGTCCGCGAGCGCGGTGCGCCCGTCAAGCGAGCTTGCCAGCTTCAATCTTAGCCAGGGTCGACCTCGCTCAATTCGACTGAAAAAGCCACGATTGATTTCGCGAGCTTCTTCGCGCATGAGCCCGCTCGCGACGTGAATGCCGGCAGCACGCAACCTGTCCATGCCTGCGCCATCCACTTGCGGAAATGGGTCTTCGATGGCCGCAATCACGCGAGCAACACCTGCAGCGATCAGCGCATCGGCACACGGAGGCGTGCGTCCGTGATGTGCGCATGGCTCCAGGGTCACGTACGCTGTGCCCCCCCGGGCCGCAGCGCCTGCTTGCCTTATCGCGTGAACTTCGGCATGCGGCTCGCCGGCACGTTCATGCCAACCCCGGCCTACGATGGATGGCCCTTGCGCAATAACGCAGCCGACTCGCGGATTGGGTTGAGTCGTGAAAAGCCCCCGCTCGGCCAGGCGCAGCGCCTCCGCCATATGGGCATGGTCGATTGCCGTGTATGCGCTCATGCAGCCCATCTGTCGCCAACGAGTTGCACGCGCGTTGGGGCATCGATGATCATTCAGCGTTTGCTGCCTTTGCCGGACTTCACGGTCCGTGCGGGCCCACTCGTGGATTCGCGCTCGAGCAACGGGAGCTGCAATCCTTCAAGGGCAGGGAGATCTCGCTCGAGCCGTTCTATTTCTTCGCGGAATGCCTGCACATCTTCGAATCGTCGATAGACGGACGCGAAACGGACGTAGGCAACTTGGTCCAATTGCTTGAGTTCGTGCATCACGAGCTCACCCACTGTACGCGCAGGGATCTCACGCTCGCCGCCCTGGCGCAAGGCATGCAATACGGCGCGAACCGCGGTGTCGATGGCCTCCGGACCCACCGGGCGCTTTTGCAGCGCACGCTCGAAGCTCGTCCTCAGTTTGCCTTCGTCAAATGGTTCGCGGCGTCCATCGCTCTTGACCACGACAGGTAGGCGCACTTCGGCATTTTCAAATGTATTGAAGCGCTCGCCGCAAGCAGGGCATTCGCGGCGTCGGCGCACGGTACTGCCGTCCTCGCTGAGCCTTGAGTCGATGACGCGGGTGTCTTCGTGTTGGCAGAATGGGCAGTGCATCAGCCGCGGCAAGGCGCTGGAACGGGTGGCGCGTCCGTGGAACGCGGCAGCCAATCAGCCATAGACCGGAAATCCCCGGCATTGTTCAACGACCTTGGACCGGACGGAGGCCAGGACGGCATCGTCCCCGGGGGCGTCCAGGATGTCGCAGATCCATCCGGCCAGTGCAATGCACTCGGCCTCGCGGTAGCCGCGCGTCGTTACAGCGGGCGTGCCAATGCGGAGGCCGGAGGTCACAAATGGCGATCGCGGGTCATTGGGGACGGCGTTCTTGTTGACCGTGATATGCGCACGGCCCAATGCTGCCTCCGCATCCTTGCCGGTCACTTCGCGGCCGATCAGGTCAACCAGCATCAGGTGGTTGTCCGTTCCGCCCGATACGATGCGGTATCCGCGCGAGATGAACGTACCAGCCATGGCGCGGGCATTGGCTATGACCTGCGCTTGGTAGGCCTTGAAGTCGGGGTCAAGCGCTTCCTTGAATGCGACTGCCTTCGCCGCGATCACGTGCATCAGCGGCCCACCTTGGGTGCCGGGGAAGATCATCGATTGCAGTCGTTTCTGCAACTCCTCATCGGCACCTTTGGCCAGGATGATCCCGCCACGCGGCCCGCGTAGCGTCTTGTGGGTGGTGCTGGTTACGACATGCGCGTGCGGAATCGGGCTCGGATAAACCCCGGCCGCCACGAGGCCCGCGATATGCGCCATGTCAACGAAGAAGTACGCGCCGATTCCGTCGGCAATGGCGCGGAGCCGAGCCCAGTCGAGCACGCGCGAGTAGGCAGAAAATCCGGCCACGAGCATCCTCGGCCGATGCGACTGCGCCAGCCTCTGCACGTCCTCATAGTCGACGAGTCCATCCGCATCGACCCCGTATTGGACCGCGTTGAAAAGCTTGCCTGAAAAATTGACCTTGGCGCCATGCGTGAGGTGGCCCCCGTGCGCAAGACTCATACCCAGAATCGTCTCGCCAGGCTGGAGAAGCGCAAGGTAAACGGCTGCATTGGCTTGTGATCCCGAGTGCGGCTGGACATTGGCGTAGTCGCAGTCGAAGAGCTTCTTCACGCGCTCGATTGCCAGGCGCTCGGCGATGTCCACGTATTCGCAGCCGCCGTAGTAGCGCTTGCCCGGGTAGCCTTCTGCATATTTGTTGGTCAGCACGCTGCCTTGTGCCTCGAGGACACGCGGGCTGGCGTAATTCTCGGAGGCGATCAACTCGACGTGGTCTTCCTGGCGCTGCCGCTCAGCAGCGATGGCGCGTGCCAGATCGTCGTCATAACCGGCGATTTGCATGGTGCTTGGGAACATGGAGGCCTCGAACGTGGCGGGGCGCCGGGCGCCAGAATTGCACAAAAGTTTAATGGAGACGCGGGCTTGCGCCTAGCGGCGCTGGCGTTGGCCAGCTCGCTGCGCGATAATGGAGACTTTGCTGCCGCTGTGCTCACCGCTGGCGCGCCGGGCTGGCTTTCGGTCTAGGCCGGTGGTTGCGCGCCGAGCGGCGCTTGCCCCGCCATGGCGTCGGAGACGCGGCATGCGCGATGAGCGGGTCCTGCTGGCGTCCGATGTTGGGGCGCTTTCGGCCCTGCAGCACATTCGCCTCGCGCCGCCTACCGCGTGTGCGCGAACTGCAACCCACCTTTCTTCCGGAGCATCCATGCAGTACATCTACACCATGATCGGCGTCAGCAAGACCGTGCCGCCGAAGCGAGAGATCATCAAGGATATCTCGCTGAGCTTCTTCCCTGGCGCCAAGATCGGCCTGCTAGGCCTCAATGGTGCAGGCAAGTCCACTGTCCTGCGCATCATGGCTGGCGTCGACACCGAGTTCAATGGCGAGGCGAGGCCGCAACCGGGGATCCGAATCGGCTTCCTGCCCCAGGAGCCGCAGCTTGACGCGAGCAAGACGGTGCGCGAGACGGTCGAGGAGGGGCTGTCCGAGATACTCGACGCGCAGAGGCAGCTGGATGCCGTATACGCTGCCTACGCGGAGGATGGAGCCGACTTCGACAAGCTTGCCGCCGAGCAGGCGCGGCTCGAGGCGATTCTGGCAGCCGCCGACGCGCATACGCTCGATCGTCAGCTGGAAATCGCGGCCGATGCCCTGCGTCTGCCAGCATGGGAAGCGAAGATTGGGAACCTATCGGGTGGCGAGAAGCGCCGGGTTGCGCTATGCCGACTGCTGTTGAGCAAGCCCGATATGTTGTTGCTGGATGAGCCAACCAACCATCTCGACGCGGAGTCCGTGGAATGGCTGGAGCATTTTCTCCAGAATTTCCCGGGTACCGTGGTTGCCGTAACTCATGACCGCTACTTTCTGGACAATGCCGCAGAATGGATTCTAGAGCTGGACCGTGGCCGCGGCATTCCATGGAAGGGAAACTACAGTTCCTGGCTCGAGCAGAAAGACCAGCGACTCAAGCAAGAAGAAGCCGGTGAAAAGGCGCGGCAGCGGGCAATCGAACGCGAACTGGAATGGGTTCGCCAAGGCAGCAAGGGACGCCAGTCTAAGGGCAAGGCGCGCCTCAACCGCTTCGAAGAACTCAATTCGGTCGAGTACCAGAAGCGCAACGAGACGAATGAGATTTACATCCCGCCCGGTGAGCGCTTGGGTGATCTGGTGATTGAATTCCGCAATTTGGGCAAGAGCCAAGGCGGAAATCTCCTGATCGATGACTTCAGCGCGCGCATTCCGCCGGGCGCCATCGTCGGCGTGATCGGGCCCAACGGCGCGGGGAAATCGACCTTGATGCGCATGATCATGGGACTGGAAAAGCCCGATCGGGGCGACCTGGTCGTCGGCCCGACGGTGAAGCTCGCTTTCGTCGATCAGTCTCGCGACGCACTCGATGGAAGCAAAACGGCATGGCAGGAGATTTCCGGGGGTGCCGACATCATTACCGTTGGCCGCTACGAGACGCCGTCACGGGCATACCTCGGAAGGTTCAACTTCAAGGGAGCCGACCAGCAGAAGCTCGTCGGTCAACTTTCCGGGGGCGAACGCGGTCGCCTGCACCTGGCCAAGACGCTGATGAGCGGTGGCAACGTCCTCCTTTTGGATGAGCCGTCCAACGATCTGGACGTGGAGACCCTGCGGGCACTGGAGGAGGCACTGCTGGAGTTTCCCGGCAGCGCGATTGTCGTGTCCCACGACCGTTGGTTCCTCGATCGCATCGCCACGCACATCTTGGCGTTCGAGGGTGATTCGCACCTGGAGTTTTTTGCCGGCAATTACACCGAATATGAAGCAGACAAGAAGCGGCGCTTGGGCGAGGACGCGGCACAGCCACACCGTGTGCGCTTCAAGAAAATCAGTTAGGAACGAAGCGCTGAGCTTCGGCTGGTGCGTCCTTTGCCGTTATGCTGCCGGGCATGATTGGGATCAGTCCGCGACAGCTTGAGGTTTTCGTTGCCGTCGCCGCGCTGGGCAGCGTGCGCGCCGCGGCCGACCAGCTGCATCTGACGCAGCCTGCGGCCAGCATGGCGTTGGCAGGAATGGAGCGGCGAATCGGCGTGGAGTTGTTTGATCGGGCACGCCAGCGCCTGCACCTGAACGCGCGCGGACGCGCGCTCCTGCCCCAGGCACGGGAGATCCTTGCCAGGTTGCAGGCGCTTGAACGTAGCGTCGCTGCTGGCCCCGACGAACTGCTGGGTGAACTTCGCATCGGTGCCAGCAATACGGTCGGAAGTTATCGGGTTGGGGAATTGTTGGGTGGTTTTGTCGCCAAACATCCTCGGGCGTCCGTCGAGTTGCTGGTCGACAACACCCACAAGGTACTCGAACGCGTCCTCGACTATTCGCTTGATCTCGGGTGCATCGAGGGTCCCGCGGCACGGAGTGGACTAGAGGTGCTTCCGTGGCGAAAGGATGAGCTCTGCGTATGCGCCCGCCCTGACCATCCGATTGCACAGAAGCGGCGAGTGCGGGCATCTGATTTCGCGGACGCGCGGTGGATCATGCGCGAACACGGATCGGCTACCCGGGCACTGGTCGAGCGCGAATTGGCGCGGTTGCCAGCGGGCGCGACGGTACTTGAACTGGGAAACAGCGAGGCGATCAAGCAGGCAGTACTCGCGGGGCTGGGCATTGCCTGCCTGCCGCGGGTTGCAGTCCGTGCCGAGCTGGCCGCACGCGAGCTTGTGATCCTGAGTACGCCGTACCTTGACCTCACGCGGCAGCTATCCCTGGTATTGGCGCGCTCGCGCTATCGTGGCGCCCTACTCCAGTCACTTCTGGACACGGCTCTGGCCGCGCCACCCAACATTGCGGCTGACGGGGCTCACCGTCGAAGGCGCCGGCGCTGAGCCCGAATCCGCGTCGCGTCCGCTGCATTCGCGAAGCGGACCAAGTCGGTGACGCCGTGGGTATCCTCGACGCCATAATCTGGACCATGGATGATTACGGAGCCTATCGAGGCGGCTCCGTCGACTCCGATGCGAGGCTGGGCGTCTTACGGATCCTTGGTCTGCACGCAGCGTAGGTTGTCGGCTCAGGGTTGCTGCAGCATGCACAACAGCGCCTCAATCTCGGCGCGAGAGCTTGCGCGCAGCAACCTCGGCACCACAATGTGCAAGCGTGCGCAATCCGAAGCTTCGACCACCGCGCGGGCGGCGGGGATGCGCGCGGGCAGCATCGACAGCTCGCGGATGCCAAGCGCGAGCAGCAAGGGCAGCGCGCTACTGTCGCCGGCGATCTCACCGCATACCGAAAGCGGCTTGCCTGAGCGGCGCGCCATGTTGGACACGAATGCAATTAGGCGCAGCAGTGCGGGGTGGCGTGGGTCGTAAAGGCCATCCAGTGCACCTAGGTTTCGATCCGCGGCAAGGACATACTGGGTGAGATCGTTGGTTCCGATGGCTAGAAAGTCGCATTCACGCAGGAGGGCCCGTGCGCCGAGTGCTGCTGCCGGAACTTCGACCATCGCGCCAATTGGCGGGAGTTCCGGGGGCGCTGCGACGCCTTCGGCATGCAGTTGTTGCAGACATGCGTGGGCGTGCTCGCGCACGGCAGCGACCTCCTCGGGCAGCGTGACCATCGGCAGGAGGATGCGCAGCGGGCCGAGCGTCGCTGCGCGAAGCATGGCGCGCAATTGCACGCGAAGGATTTCCGGGTAGCGCAAGGCATGTCGTACGCCGCGCACGCCGAGCGCGGGATTAGCCTCGGGCTGCATTTCCAGACCCGTACCGATCGCCTTGTCGGCACCGAGGTCAAGCGTGCGCAACGTCGCAGGCGCACCATCCAGCGCGATCATTAGTTCGCGGAGAGCGGCGTACTGTTCGTCCTCGCCGGGCAAGGACTTCTGCCGCAGATAGAGCAATTCGGTTCGATACAGCCCGACGCCGAGGGCACCCATGGCGCGTGCTTCGGCAATTTCGCCGGGCAGTTCGGCATTGGCGTAAAGGAATACATCTTCGCCATCGCGCGTTCGCGCGGGTTTGGCAGGTACCGGAGTTCGCCGCGACCGCGCCGCCTGCGACCGCTGCCATTGCCGCAGCATGGACAAGTCGCGTGCCGTGGGATGGGCGATGGCGGCGCCGCCATCGCCATCTAGAAGCAACAGGTCGCCGTCCATGAAGGCACCATCGGCCTCCGCGACGCCACAAAGCATCGGCAGGTGCAGGCTGCGCGCAAGAATGGCCGCGTGAGAATAAATGCTGCCCGCAGTCGCCACCACGCCGCGCAGTCCCCGCTCGGCAAGACTGGCCAATTCTGCTGGCGAAGGGTTTTCCGTCACCAGGATTTCGCCAAGGCGCGCGGCCATGCGACGCTCTTCGCGATTGGCCACGACGGGCTGAAGTGCATCCAATACGCGGGCGATGACATGACTCAGGTCGTCTTCTCGCGCACGTAGGTAAGGGTCATCCATGCGGCGGAACAGTTCGATCAGGCGGTCCCGCTGGGCGACCAGTGCCGCGTCGGCGCGGTACCGGCCCTTCCGGATCAAGTCAATCAGGCCAGCCCTCAACTCGGGGTCGTCGAGAATGAGCGCGTGGGTGTCAAGGAACGGCTTTGCCTCGTGCGCCAGTTCGCCATGCAGGCGTTGCCGAAGTTCGGTCAGCTCACCTCGTGCATGGGCCAAGGCGGCGTCCAGACGCGCGAGTTCCTGCTCCGTCTCGCTCGCCGGCAGCGGTGAGTCGTCAACATGGTGACGTTGGGCAAGTTGCAGCCGAACCCGGCCCAGAACCATGCCCGGCGCGGCGCGCTGGCCTTCCAGCACTCGTCGGCGGGCAAGTGTCTGCGGCATTGGATCAGGTGCCCTCGTCGAACTTGCGCTCAATCAAGTCAATCACGGCTGCCAATGCAGCGTCGGCGTCCGCACCTTCGGCGCGGACCAACAGTGGCGTTCCAGTGCCGGCCGCGAGCATCATGACCCCCATGATGCTGCGTGCGTCCACTTCGTGACCGCGCGCGCGCAGCCATACGCCAGACTTGAAGCCCTGCACCGTCTGCACCAGCTTTGCGGCTGCACGTGCGTGCAGGCCCAGTCGGTTGCTGATTACGGTCTCGCGTTCTGGCATGGGTCGAAGCTGGCAAACAGGTGGGTGCCTAGCATGCGGTTTTGTGCAAGTCTGGTCCAGACTTGCATGCTATTCGACGGGCAGGTAATCCTCGCGTCGGGTGGAGTCCACCCCTGCGGGGAGGCCAATCGCCCGTATCAAGGGAGTTGCTGCAACAGTCACGATGATGTTGACCATCAGCGCATAGAGTGCCGCATAGCCGGGTACTGTCCAGCCTAGCAGTCGCAAGGGGTAGACAGCGCTCGTGAAGTGCAGGTCGAGCGCCATCAATGTCCCGGTTGTCATGCCTGCCGCCCACCCCCCGATGAGGGCGTAGCGATGGAACCAGCGCGTGTAAAGGCCAAACAGAAGTGCTGGAAGGATCTGGATGATCCAAACGCCGCCGAGCAACTGGAAATTGATGGCGTAGCTCGATGGGAGCAGCAGTACAAACAGCAAGGCACCGAATTTGACAACCAGTGACGCGGCCTTGGCCTGGTTCGATTCCTGTACGGCAGTGCAGGCAGGATTGATGAATTCGCGGTAGACGCTTCGCGTCCATAGATTGGCCGCAGCGATGGACATGATGGCGGCCGGAACGAGCGCGCCGACGGCGATGGCGGCCAGTGCCACGCCGGCAAACCATTGCGGGAACGTGTGCAAGATCAAGGCCGGCACGGCGAAGCTGGACTTGAATCGTGCGAAATAGGGCGAAAATTCGGGCAAGCGGTCGACGTGGCTTGCCAGTGCCATGTACCCGAGCAGCGCCAGTAGCCCCAGAGCCAGACTGAAGGCTGGCAACAAAGCCATGTTCCGCGTGAGCGTCCGTGGGTTGCTTGCCGACAGTACGCCTGTCAGGACGTGCGGATAGCAAAAGAGCGCGAGCGCCGATCCAAGCGCCAGGCTGGCGAAGGCACTGTAGCTGCCCAGGCTGTGGGCTGGCGGCGCTGCGAGTAGCAGCCTGTCTACCGGAACGGAGGCGAAAACCGGGGCAAACCCGCCTAGCTTCCAGGGCACCGCGATGACCAGGGTGATCACCGTGACGTAGACGAGCAGGTCCTTGATGACGGCGATCAATGCGGGCGCCCGCAGTCCGCTTGTGTACGTGTAGGCGGCGAGGACAGCGAACGCAATGACCAGCGGCAGATCCCCCGTAGCGCCGCCCATGGGGAAGCCCAGCGCTGCAATGACGACTTCCATGCCGACGAGCTGCAGCGCGATGTACGGCATCGTCGCAAGGATGCCGGTTGCAGCAACGAGCAGCGCGAGCGTGCGACTGTCGTAGCGTCCTCTGACGAAGTCGGCACCGGTCACGTAATTGTGTCGGTGGGCGACACGCCACAGCCGTGGAAGTGCGGCAAACACCAACGGATAGGCAATCACGGTGTAAGGCAATGCGAAGAAACCCATGGCGCCGGCGCCGAACACCAAAGCCGGAACGGCGATGAAGGTGTACGCCGTGTACAGGTCGCCGCCGAGGAGGAACCAAGTGACGAACGTGCCAAATCGGCGGCCGCCCAAACCCCATTCATGAAGATCCGAAAGGTCGGCCTTCCGCCAGCGCGCGGCGACAAAGCCGAGTGCGGTAACCAGCGCGAACAGCGCGATGAATACCGCGAAGGCACCCCAGCGCATCGTGATGAGCTCCCTAGTGCTGATCCCGCGTTTGCAGGTAGACGAGTGCAGAGCAAATCGCACTCAGTGGGACCCACGCAAGCAGGTACCAGTAGAAGAACGGAATGCCGAAAAATGCTGGCGCGCCGCGATTGAACAGGGGTACCCACAGTGTGGCCGCGATGGGCACGAGGAGCAGGAGGTACCAGACGCGCGACCTGCCGGTCGCAGCGGATCGGGCATGGCACACCGATAGGGCGAATTGCGGCGTGTTGGCGCGAGCGCATGACATTGCGCAATTCCTCCGCTGCCAGCGCCTGAAGGAACCGGCCTGGATCCTTGACGGAGGGGGTGAGCGGCTCATTTCATGACCCAGCATGGTCGATGCGGATACCGGTGTGGCCGCCACTCACAGCGATTTCCGCCAGTTCGTCGAGAGGCCTGCCTGCATAGTTGAGCACGCGCAGCAGCATGGACAGATTCAGTCCCGCAACCCACCGCAGGTGCGCACTCTGCTCGCTCAGGCGACGTGCGATGTTACATGGCGTCGCTCCATACAGGTCGGACAGCACCAACACGCCCTCGCCATTGTCGAGACTCGCAGCGTGCCGTGCCGCCTCTTGCAGTGCTTGTTCCGGGTCAGAGTCGGCGGCAATTTCGACGCTGTCCAGTTCGGTCGGGAGCTTGCCCAGCACGTGACGTGCTGCATCCATCAGGGCATGGGCGATGCCGGCGTGCGTAACGAGGAGAATCCCACTGGCCATATCTATTCCAACTCACGATGAAAGGTGAGAACCTGGGTATGGCGTTCGCGGAAATGCTCGCTGAGTCGTTCTGCCAGGTAAACGGACCGATGGCGGCCACCGGTGCAGCCGATGCCTACAGTTACATAACTGCGGTCCTCCCGCACGAAATGCGGCAGCCACCGTTCCAGCATGCCCGTGAGTTCCAGCAAAAACTGCTGTGCATGCGTTTGCCCATCGAGATAGGCGCGCACTGGCGCATCGCGTCCGGAGAGGGGGCGCAGGGTCGGATCCCAGTGAGGATTCGGCAGGCAGCGTGCATCGAAGACGAAGTCGGCATCCGGCGGAAGACCGCGGCGAAATGCGAATGACTCGAAGAGCAGCGTCAGCCCGTCTGCGCGGAGGCCATAGCTGGTTGCGATCAGCCTGCGCAGCTGGTGGACGTTCAAGTCGGACGTATCGACTAGCCGCTCGGCAATCGAGGACAAGGGCTTGAGAAGTGTACGCTCTCGCTCTATGGCGCCCGCTAGGGACAGGCCCTGTGCCGATAGCGGATGCCGCCGACGTGTCTCCGAATAGCGCTTGATCAGGACCTCGTCGCGTGCGTGGAGGAAGACCAGTTCCGCGGGTGTACCCGTCCCCGCCAGTTGCGCCAGCACTCCGGGGATCCTGCTGAGGTCATCTCCTTGCGCGCGAACGTCGATGCCAACCGCAATTCGGCGGGGACCATCACTGCCTTTTCGCAGTGCTTCGACCAATTGCGGGATCAGCGCGGCGGGCAGGTTGTCGACGCAATAAAAACCGAGGTCTTCCAGAGTCCGCAGCGCAACGGTCTTGCCGCCTCCGGAAAGTCCCGTCAGTATGACCAGCCGGGTCGTGTCAGCCTGTGCATCGCTCACCATGGTGGCAGCCTCTGCATCTGGTGCGCCTGGCGATCGATGAAGGTCTGCGCAGGATCGATGCCCTTGGCTTTCAGCATATGGTTGCGAACCGCGGCCTCGGCCAACACGGCCAAGTTGCGGCCGGGGGCCACCGGAATGGTGATTTGCGGCACCTTGACGCCCAGGATTTCCCGCTGGCCCAGCACGCCGGTGAGCCGCTGCATGCCGTCGCGGTCGCCACCTTGATCGCTCGATGGCTGCAAGTGAAGTACCAAGCGGAGGTATTTGGAGTCTTTCACGGCGGTGTGGCCGTACATCTCGCGTACGTTCAGAACGCCCAGCCCGCGAACCTCAAGAAGGTCTCGCAGCAGATCCGGGCAGGTTCCGTCGATCACGTCCGGAGCAATCAAATTGAATTCCGGCGCGTCATCGGCGACGAGCCGATGCCCGCGCGTGATCAAATCCAGAGCCAACTCGCTCTTGCCGGTACCCGGCTCGCCGGTGACCAGCACGCCGATCGAATAAATTTCCATCAGGACGCCGTGCAGCGTCTGTGAGCGCGCCAGCATCCGGGTCAGATTGTACTGAAGCCATGTGTATATTTCGTGGCCCCGTAGCGCGCTGATCCAGAGCGGCGTACCACTATCTTCCGCCGCTTCACGAAGGTCAGCGGGAATGGCCTGGTCCTTGGTGACGATCAAGGCGACTGGCTTCTGGGCGACGATCCGCTGAAGCGTTTCCCATCGCTGCCGCGCCTCCAAGCCGTCAAGGTAGGCTAGCTCCTCGCTCCCCACGACTTGCACGCGATTCGGATAAATGAGATTGAGGTAGCCGACCAGCGAAGGTCGCCGCTCGCGCCCGGCGCTCGGCTCGAGCATTCGCCCCTCGCCGCGCACGCCGGCGATCCAGCGCAGGCCCAGCCGATCTTGCACCTTTTCGTAAAGCTGGCGGGCGGTAATGCGTTCCATCCGTCTGCTCGTCGACGCGATTCCTGCATTCTGCCAGCAGGACGCGGCCTATGTAACGCGTGGTCGCCATCCGAGCGCGTCACGAGGGGAGTGGACTCCCATTCACTCGCTGGGTCGACCACCCGCAAGCTCGCTGATTACCGCGGTGAGCCCCTCTTGCCAGGACGGCAGGCGGAGCTCGAACGCATCCTGGATGCGTGAACAATCGAGTACGGAATAAGTGGGACGACGTGCGCGGGCCTGCCAGCCAGCACTACTGATGGCCTGCACATCAGGCATGCGGGCAATCAGCCGTGCGCGCAGAGCCTCCCGCAGAAGCGCCGACGCAAATCCGTGCCACGTGGTTTGCCCCGCAGTGGTCAGGTGGTACGTGCCCCAAGGCACGCCCTCGCAAAAGTGGCCACGGGATGCAATACGCGCGACGATGGCGGTCGTGGCATCGGCCACCACGCGTGCAGGCGTCGGCGAGCCGTATTGATCGTCCACGACGCGGATAGAAGCCTCCCCACGGGCGGCGCGCAGGATGCTCAGCAGGAAATTGCGACCCCGGGCGGCATAGATCCACGCGGTTCGCAAGATCAGGTGCTGGGCGCCGCTCGCGAGCAAAGCTTGTTCGCCCAGCCATTTGCTGCTGCCGTAGGCGCCAAGTGGCGCAGTCGCATCGTCCTCGCGCCATGGGCGTCGATTGCTCCCATCGAAGACGTAGTCCGTGGAAAAATGGACCACGGGGACGCCCCGTGTCGCGGCCCACACGCCCAGCGTGCCGACTGCGTCGCCATTGACCCTTCTCGCGATCTCCGGTTCGTCTTCTGCGCGGTCAACCGCCGTGTAGGCCGCGGCATTGACGATCAGGCTCGGCTGCGTGCCGTCCAGCAGCATGCCCAAGGCAGTGCCGGAGGCAAGGTCGACCTCGCGGCATGGTGCCCCGCCTTGCAACAATCCATCGCGCGTGACCGGCACGACTTCGCCAAGCACGCTCATTGCGCGCATCAGCTCGAAGCCGATCTGTCCGTTTGCTCCAAGCAGCAGGATCCTCATTCGACGTATGTCGGCAGGCGTGCTGACGTCAATTCCGCGAGCAGAGGTGCCGAGTCGTCCTTCGCCGAGAGGATCGGACAGGCCACGGGCCAGCTGATGGCAAGGGACTCGTCGTTCCAGTGAATCGCCGCGTCGGCCGAACCGTCGTACAGCGTGGTGCACTGGTACATGAACGTCGCATGTTCGCTCAGAACGCAAAATCCGTGTGCGTAGCCTTCGGGGATCCAGAACAGCCGATGGTTCTCGGCACTGAGTTCGACGGCAGTCCAGCGGCCGAATGTGGGTGAGCCGAAACGGATGTCTACCGCGACATCCCACACGTTGCCTTCCAGCACCGTCACCAGCTTGCCCTGGGGCTTGGGCCATTGGTAGTGCAGGCCCCGCAGTACGCCGCGCGCTGACCGCGAGACATTGGTCTGCATGAACTCGAGTTCAAGGCCAAGCGCCGCGAATTTGGCAGCGTGGAACGTCTCGAGAAAGTAGCCGCGCGCGTCACCGTGCACGTCGGGCTCCAGAATGCAAACGCCGGCAAGCTCGGTTTCGACGCGATTCATGCGCGGGGTCCTTCCGTGGCGAGCGCCATCAAGTACTGGCCATAGCCAGTCTTGGACAGGGCGGCTGCGAGGCGCAGAAGCTCCTCGCGATCAATCCATCCATTGATGTAAGCAATTTCCTCTGGGCAGCAGACCTTCAAGCCTTGGCGATTCTCGATGGTCTCGATGTAATTGGATGCCTGCACAAGTGATTCGTGCGTTCCGGTATCCAGCCACGCATACCCGCGGCCCAGCTTTTGAAGTTGCAGTGAACCGTCCCGGAGATAGCACCGGTTGAGATCGGTGATCTCCAGCTCGCCTCGTTCCGATGGCGTGAGGCTGGCAGCGAAGTCGCTGGCGCGACCGTCATAAAAATACAGACCTGTGACGGCATAGTTCGATCGGGGGTGGCGGGGCTTTTCCTCCAGCCCGACAACTCGTCCGCGTTCGTCGAACTCGGCTACGCCATAGCGTTCCGGGTCACGCACCCAGTAGCCGAATACAGTGGCTCCCAGCGTGTGCGCGGTCGCGGCGCGCAACTTTTCGGTGAAGCCATGGCCGTAAAACAGGTTGTCGCCCAGGATCAGGCACGAAGGCTGTCCAGCAACGAAATCGCGACCGATCAGGTAGGCCTGCGCAAGGCCATCCGGGGAAGGTTGCACCGCGTATTCGAGGTTGATGCCCCACTGGCTGCCATCGCCGAGCAAGCGCTGGAACATCGCCTGTTCGTGCGGCGTGTTGATGATCAACACGTCGCGAATGCCTGCCAACATCAACGTGCCCAGCGGGTAGTAGATCATCGGTTTGTCGTATACGGGCAGCAATTGCTTGCTGACCGCGTGGGTAACCGGGTAAAGGCGCGTACCCGAGCCACCAGCCAGGATGATCCCCTTGCGCGCGGCGGAAGTCATAACGCGCCGTCTCCCAGTCGCTGCATGCGGTAACTCCCGTCCAGTACACGCCGGACCCAAGGTTGGTGCTCTAGATACCAGTCGACCGTCCGTGCAAGGCCTTCAGCGAAATCATGTTCGGGCACCCAGCCGAGCTCGTGTCGGATCTTGCCCGCGTCGACCGCATAGCGTCGATCATGACCTGGCCGGTCCTTCACGAACATGATCCGTGCGTCGCGACGCGTGCCGTCAGGGAGCGGTCGGCGTTCGTCAAGCAGGGCGCAAATCGCGCGTACCACGTCAATATTCTCGCGCTCACTGTTACCACCGATGTTCCAGGTATCGCCAGGACGTCCTGCTTCAAGGACTTTTCGGATCGCCGCGCAGTGGTCGCCCACATACAGCCAGTCGCGCACATTGCGGCCGTCTCCGTAAACCGGCAATGCCTCACCAGCTAAGGCCTTCTGGATCGTCAAGGGAATGAGCTTTTCCGGGAACTGGTAGGGACCGTAGTTGTTCGAGCAGTTCGTAGTCAGCGTCGGCAAGCCCCAAGTATGGTGAAACGCGCGAACGAGGTGGTCCGACGCAGCCTTGGAGGCTGAATACGGCGAGTTGGGAGCGTAAGGGGTGGCTTCCGTGAAACATCCGGAGGGACCGAGCGACCCATAGACCTCATCGGTTGAGACGTGCAGAAACCGAAAGCGCACCTGTTGATCTGGTGGCAACGATTTCCAGTAGTCACGGGATGCTTCCAGCAGCGCCAGTGTGCCCACGACGTTCGTCTGCACGAACGCGGCAGGACCGTCGATCGAGCGATCCACATGGGACTCGGCAGCAAAGTTGATAACCGCTTCGACATCATGGTCGCGTAGCAAGCTCGACACCAGTGGGCCGTCGCAGATGTCGCCATGAACGAAGCGATGCGCGGGATGGTTGCGAACCCCCGTCAGCGTGTCGAGGTTGCCTGCGTAGGTGAGCTTGTCCAGGTTAACGACGCGAGTATCCGCGTCCTTGAGCGCGTCGAGCACGAAATTGCCGCCGATGAAGCCGGCGCCACCGGTGACCAGCCATGTCCTCATGTCGAGCTTACTCCTGACGATTGTCCATTATTGTGGGCCAGTGCAGGTGGCGAAGGCGAGGCGGTCCGTGCCCAATCGAGCACGGGCTCCGGCGCTCCGCTGGGACCCATTGCTTGCCGCGCAGCGGATCGACGGCTCGCCTGTCCGATCCGAAGCCATGCACGCCTCGGCCCGTTCAGCCGGCCGCGCGCTTTCGGAGTGCCGACACTGCCGGTAGCTCCTTGCCCTCGAGAAATTCGAGGAATGCCCCTCCACCGGTTGAGATGTAGCCAATCCGGTCGGCGACGCCATACTTGTCGACTGCCGCCAACGTGTCGCCTCCCCCCGCGATGGAGAATGCCTTTGAGTTGGCAATCGCACGGGCAAGGGCTTCGGTACCGCCAGCAAACGGAGCAAATTCGAACACACCGACCGGCCCGTTCCATACGACCGTCCCCGCGCGGCCGATCAGGTCGACGTAGCGCGCGGCTGTCTCGGGCCCGATGTCAAGGATCATGTCCTCATCGCGAACCTGCCCGATGGGCTTGACCGTTGCAGGTGCGTCAGCAGCGAATTTGGGGGCCACCACGACATCACTGGGCAGGGGAACATGCCCGCCGCGGGCGGCGGCTGCATCAAGCACGCGGCATGCTGCGTCGACGAGATCCGGTTCATAAAGGGACCTGCCGACGGGAAGGCCGCGGGCGGCGAGGAACGTATTGGCGATGCCGCCGCCGACAATCAGCTGATCCACCTTGCCGATCAGATTTTCCAGCAATGTGAGCTTGGTTGAAACCTTGGCACCTGCAACGATGGCTAGCAACGGCCTTGGCGGGTCTTCGAGCGCGCGTCCCAGCGCATCGAGTTCCGCGGCCAGCAGGGGACCGGCACAGGCGACTTTGGCTGCCAAGATGGCGCCGTGAGTCGACGCCTGTGCGCGGTGTGCCGTCCCAAACGCGTCCATGACGAATACATCGCAGAGCGACGCATATTTGGCGGCAAGCGCGGGATCGTCACTGCCCTCGCCGACGTTCATCCGGCAGTTTTCCAGAAGGACCAGCTCACCCGGCGCAACGTCCGTGCCATCGAGGTAGTCCCGTACCAGGCGAACGGGTCGTTGCAGCGCCTGGCCAAGCCAAGCCGCCACGGGCGCCAGCGATTCGGATTCGTCGAATACGCCCTCCTTGGGTCGGCCAAGATGGGAGAGCACCATGACCCGTGCGCCGCGATCGAGAGCCGCGCGCAATGTCGGCAGAGCCGCATCGAGACGTTGGGTAGACGTGATGTGGCCATCGCGAATCGGGACGTTGAGATCCTCTCGAATCAGTACGCGCTTGCCGTGCAGGTCAAGATCGGTCATGCGGAGGAAGGACATGGTTGGGCTCCGAGGGAATTCGGTATGTTATGGGTTGGGCACTGGTGGAAGTCTGGCAATTGCGGCAGCGCAACTCAAATGGGCTATCGTTGGCGGTAGGCGCGGCTCGCGCCCGCTTTTTTCACGGGCGCGTCAAGTGGTGCTGCCGGCAGCGCCGCGCGCATGATTCAATGCGCAGGTCGCGGCATCTCGTCGCGGGTCGAAGAGGTGAGCCATGAGCAGTCCGTTGGTCCTTTACAGCTATTGGCGCTCCAGTGCCGCATTCCGTGTGCGCATTGCACTGAACCTCAAGGGCTTGGCCTACGAATTGCGTACGGTCAATCTGGTCGCCGGCGAGGGCGAACAGCACCATGATGAGTACCGTCGCCTCAATCCGCAGGGGCTTGTGCCCACGTTGCTTGACGGCGAGCGCGTGTTTCGGCAGTCGCTGGCGATCATCGAGTACCTCGACGAGGCCTACGACGGCGAAAGCAAGCTGCTGCCCCCCGTCGTGCGCGACCGTGCACGCGTGCGCTCCGTTGCGCTGGCCATCGCTTGCGATGTGCATCCGCTGGGCAACCAACGGGTCCTCAAGTACCTGGAACGGGAATTCTCGGTTCCCGAAGTCGAACGTGGCCGATGGATGCAACATTGGATCGGCGGTGGCCTTGCTTCTCTGGAAACCATGTTGGCGGAGCATCCATCCACGGGCAGCTTCTGCGAAGCCGACCGTCCGACCCTTGCGGACTGCTGCCTGGTCCCGCAGGTCTTCAGTGCGCAGCGCTGGGGCGTTGATCTGACGCCGTTTCCGACGGTACGCCGCATATTCGTCAATTGCATGGCCCTGGAGGCATTCCGCCGCGCCGCACCTGACGCGCAGCCGGACGCGCCGCGCGGCTAGTCTTCCAGCCATGCTTGAGTCGAGAGGGGCGCACGAAACATGCGCCCAGTTGCGATCATCCTCCGCCAATCGGGCAGGCGGGCTCATCGCGCGGGGCATCTCCGTCGGGCCTTGCGTCAGCCTCGTGGGTGGTGGAGCGCGTGCAGGCGCTTGAGTCCCTCGCGCGCGACGAGCGTGTAAATCTGCGTGGTCGAAAGGCTTGCGTGACCCAGCAGCATCTGGACTGCGCGAAGGTCCGCGCCGTGGTTGAGCAGGTGCGTGGCGAACGCATGGCGCAGGACGTGGGGGGATATTCTTTGAGACGGAAGGCCAGCCGTTCGCGCATGGCGCTTGATGAGTGTCCACGCCATCTGACGGGTCATGGCTGCCCCGCGGCGACTCAGGAGGAGCGCGTCGCTGCGACGGCCGGCTGCGAGAAACGGCCTTGCATCCCGCAAATAGCGCTCGGTCCACTCAAGCGCGACCGCGCCGATCGGGACAAGACGTTCACGCCCGCCCTTGCCCATCACGCGCAAAACGCCTTGGCGCATGTTGAGGGCACCCAATGGCAACGAAATGAGTTCACTAACGCGCAGACCGCACGCATACATCAATTCCAGCAGGACGCGGTCACGGAGGCCCAAGGGCGTTGCAACATCCGGCGCCGCAAGCAGGTCTTCAACTTCGCGTTCGCCAGGCGCCTTGGGCAGGCTTCGCGGCAGTTTGGGCGATTCAAGCAGCGCGGTGGGATCTTCGATGCCGGGATTCATGCGCTGGCGGGCTGCATGGAATCTGCGTAGTGCCGAGATGAAGCGCGCGTTGCTGCGTGCCGCGATGCCCTGCTGGCCACGCTCGCCGAGGTAGCTGAGGATCTGGTCGCGCCCTGCGTCAGGTAGCGGGATGCCCTTGGCAACCAGCCAGCGCGCGAATCCAGTGAGATCCTGACGATAGGCAGCAAGCGTGCGATCCGCGAGTCCATCGTCGGCCCATAGGCGCTCCAGGAAGCGTTCAATTTCGGCGACGTCGGTTGCCGACGCATCGCGCCCCACCCCTTCGTCACTCCCGCCGCGGGATTTCCGCTGTTTTGGTACGGCCGATTCCATGGCACGATGCTGGCTCCGGCGCGCCCGTGCCGCAAGTCCTCCTCGCATGACTCAAGGTGTCCAGACCCTGATAACCCAGGCGCCATGGCTGAGACGGCTGGCGGCCCTGCTTTACGACCTGCTCATCGTGCTGGCGTTGCAGCTGGTCGTCGGATTGCTCGTCCAATTGGCCCTGCAGGCACGACTGGTGGCGGTGCAGGGTGGACATGCCCATGTGCCCGTACCCTATCAGGGGCTTCAGTTCATGGTCGTGTGTGGCTACTTCGTTCTGTCATGGTGGCGCGGTGGGCAGACCATCGGAGCGCGCGCATGGAGGCTGCGCGTGGTCGACTCATACGGGATGACGCTGCGATTTCCGCGCGCGCTACTCCGCGCAGGCGTTGCCGCGTTGCCGCTGCTTGCGCTTTTGCTCGGCTTCGTGGCCTCAGTACAGACCGCATTGATGGCCGTCTTGGCGTTGTGGGTCATCGATTACGCATCAGCGTCCGTCGTTACCGGTCGGCGCACCCTGCACGACAGGATCAGCGGTACGCGGTTGGTGAGCCTTTCGCGCGGCTGATGGGCCTCGGGGTCACCGGACTGGAGCCAGCTTGATCGCGCCATGAACCGCAACATTCACGCCAATCGCGCTGGGATCGGCCCATTGTCCTGTGCCCACTCCAAAGGCCAGGCGGGGCACCGTAGCGGTTAGCGTCAGCACGGCGCCTGTGCCGCGCTGCACCCACGCGAGCGTCAGTGGCACGGGTCGGGCGACGCCGCGCAGCGTCAACGTCCCCTGTGCGGTATAGCGCCCGGCTCCCGCCGGTTCACAGTGGTCGCCGCGGTAGGTCGCGGTTGGAAAGTGCGCCACGTCGAAAAAAGCCGCTGTGGGCAGCATTTTGTCGCGGTCGGGATTGTTGGTGGTGGCGCTCGCCAATGCGATGCTTGCTTCGAGTCGGCACGCCTGTGGCTGTGCCGGATTGAAGGTGACACGGGCATCAAATCGCCGGAAAGTACCGGTGAATCCAACTCCCTCGAAGGTTGTGGCAAAGCTCAGGTTGCTGCCTGGCAACGAGTTCCAGGACTGGGCACGGACGGTGGCGGCAGCCGGCAAAGTGACCGCCAGAAGCAGGGGGATCAGTATCGATTTCATGGGAGGCCTCTGGAGCGCTTGGAGCGCGGTGTTGCCGTTGGCCACGGCAACATGCGTGAAAGGACGGGGTCGCGGTGACGGACATGGTGATCTACTGCCGCTGCGGCATGCAGTAGGACGAGCGCCGCCAGAATCCAGAAGGAGATCTTGTGGGTTGCGAGGGCGACGTGCGCCAGCGGGACGGAAACGGGTGCGATGGCTGGAAGGTGCAGCAGGCCAAACCAAGGTAGCGGGAAGCCCGAGGCCGAGTTATAGATCCATCCGGATACAGGCACGGCCACAAGCAGAACGTAAAGCAGTGCGTGGCTGGCTTGCGCTGCCCTCACTTGCCAGTTCGACATCGCCTCCGGGTAATCCGGATGACGATCAAAGGCTCGCCAAAGAAGGCGCAGAATCACGAGCGCCAACACGCTGACCCCGAGCGCCTTGTGCAACAGGTAAAGCTTCAGCTTGGCAAGGCCCAGAGGCATGCCAACCATGTAGAGACCGATGCCAGCGAGACCGAAGATGCCGGCTGCGACCAGCCAGTGGAAGCATTTCGCCAAGACGCCCCAGTTTTGCGCCGTGCTGCGCCAGTTCATGAAGGCTGTTTCCCGTTTTTCCGAATTGATGCTTGGTAGGCCCGGCGCGCATTGCCGTCTGCTATGCCTTCGATTTCCAGAAGAACTTTTACCTTGACCCCGACCACTGAATCGAATGCATCCATGCCCCACTGCCGTCGGTCCAGCGTCGCGAGTCCCGTGAATCCGGCAACCGAATGGAAGCCATAGATCGTGAAGGCGCGCTTATTCAGGCGAAAGGGAAAGGCAACCCCGACGGTCCGACGCCGGAAAGTGAGTTGGCCATACAGGATGCCCGTGTCCGGTCCGGTCTTCTCCACCGACGTGCTTGCGAAATGGGCCAGCGGCTGCGCCTTGGCGTCCAGGAAATCCGCTCCGGCGACCACGTGATTCCATGCAGCGTCGCCCATATCCACGCCGTCCAAGGGAATATCAGCGACGACCTTTGAGTTGGCCCAGTCATTGGGATCGAAGCGAAACCATCCGCGAGCAACCTTGAGCCGTCCGATGGCATCGCTGTATCCGTCATGGTCGACGAAGAACACGATGCTGCTATGGACGGTGTCGAACCGGTAGTCTCCGGCGTGCGCGACCGCAATCGGCAACAGGAGGGTGGCCAGCAGAGCGCATCCGGTGGCCAACCTTGCGGGTTTCGAAACGTCTGCAAACATGCTGCCGATTATCAGCAGCATCGGTAGGTCGCATGTGAACGCGGTGGTTAATTCACCCTTCACGCTAGGCGACCCTCGTGAACGAGGGCAGCGAATGGCATGATGCGCGCTGAGGAGGGGAGGACGATGGCCGCAGCACGGCATGGCTGGCGGCGGACCTGCGCGATGACAATCGCGGTGGTCTGGGTGCTTTCGTCGATGATCGCGAAAGTGGTGGGCGCCGCGGCGTTGCCGCCACTGCCTGCGCGCACGCTGTTGGAGACGCCGCAATTCCGCGACTATGGGCGTCGCGATGGCATGCCTGACGCGGGCAGCTACATGGCGGTCCAGGATCATGAAGGGTTCATCTGGATCGGCACGCGCGACGGCCTCGTCAAGTACGATGGCGTGCACTTTGAGATCTTTCGGCATGACGCTGCGAAGCCGCACTCACTGCCCCGAAATGACATATCGGCGCTGATGGTGGACTCGGCGGGCGGCCTCTGGGCTGGCGGTGAGGGTACCGGGCTGCTTCACTACGTACCCGGATACGGCTTCAAGCGATGGATATACCAGCCTGGAGACACGCACAGTCTGGGCAGTGACGACGTGCTTGCGCTCGCGCAAACGCCGGATGGCGCAATCTGGGTGGGCACGTATGCCGGCGGGCTTGCTCGACTTGGACCACGCGGTCATATCACTCGGCTGCGTCACCGGAATGGTGACGCGGATAGTCTCGTCTCGGATGTCGTGCTGAGTCTTCATGCTGGTCGGGGGGGCAGCCTGTGGATCGGGACGCTGGAAGGACTCGATGTCCGGTGGCCGGACGGCCAGATTGTGCGCGTGCGCTTTCCCGATGGCCGGGAACCGGTCGTCTTGCAGGTCACGGGTAACGGATCCAGCCTGCGCGCAGTGACCACGCATGGCCTCTACATCATCGAGCGCGATCCCCGGCATGCGAATGCGCCGCCGCGCGCATTGCCGGTTCCCGGCGGCGCTGGCGACTGCTTCAGTAGCGTTACTGGGATGGAAGGTGGGCTGTGGTTGGCTTGCGAGGACGGTTTGCGCTATCGCGACGCCGCGGGGCGGTGGACTGTGTTCCGTGCCCAGCCGCAACTGCGTGGTGGCCTGCCTTCAGGCCGAATTATCGGACTTCTTCGTGACCGTGAGGGCGGCCTGTGGCTGAGTCCAAGCAGCGGCGGACTGGCCTACCTCCCTCCGGACTGGCGTGCGTTCAGCCTGTTCAGGCACATACCCGATGAACCCGACAGCCTCCCGTTCGGCAGCTTCAGTGCAATTTGCAAGGGTGCCGGGCATAGCGTGCTCCTGGGCAATTCGAGTGGCTGGATCGGTCGACTCGACCCAGCTAGCGGCGCTGTGCATCCGATTTCGACGATTTGGCCACGCCCGACCGCCGTTGGCGCGATTACGGACGATCCTGAAGGACGCCTTTGGGTCGGGGCTGGCGGAGCGCTCTGGATGCGCGGGACGTCGGGGCGCTGGCAGAAGCTGCCGCTGCCGTGGCCCATGACGTCCGGGTCTGCGATCAGCCGAATGATCGTCGCTGGGGCGAACGCGTTGTATTTTGCAGATTCCATGCATGGTGTTGGGCGCGTGGACCTGCGGACGCTGGTCGTTTCGCAGGTTCCGTTGCCAGGATCCGGCGTAGCCGAGGAGCAGACGACCACGCTCCGTTGGCAAGACGGGCGACTCTGGCGTGGGACGCGGTTTGGCCTTGAGCGCAGCGATGCGAGCGGTGCGCTGCGAGTGGTCCAGGGCGTTCCCGGGGGGCCGGTCTACGCGGCGGCTTTCGGAATGCGCGGATTTTGGCTCGCGCGCCCAGGCGCGCTCGAGCACTACCGACTTGCTGGCGATGATCGAGCGCAATTGACGGCACGCGTGGGCGCGCGTCGTGGGTGGCCCGGTGCCAGGGTGCTCGCGCTTGCAGTCGATGCAGCCGGACGGATTTGGGCATCGACGTTGCGCGGCCCCATGCGTTACGACCCTCGCGATGGTCACATCAACCTCTTCGAGGAAGAGCCGGCGCTGGCGGGATTGCGCGCCAGTGCCCCCGGCTTCATTCTGGGCCGCGACGGGACGCTGTTTACCGCCGTTCGCGATGGTGTTCTGGGCTTTGCGCCCTTGCGGCGCACGCCGGCGCTACCTGCGCCGAAGCCCGTGTTGACCCGCGTGCAGGCCAGCGGTGATGGTCGCGCCCTTGTGCCGTCCATGCATGGGGGTACGGTAAGACTGGGCTGGCGCACGCGTGACCTCTCGATAACCATGCGCGCGCTTTCCTATCTCAGCCCTTCACGCGTGCGATACCGCGTGCGCCTGCCGCCCTGGAACCGCGATTGGGTCGATTTGGGCAGCGATGGCGTCGAAAATTTCGGTCGATTGGGGCCGGGCCGCTATCGCCTCCAGGCCGAGGCCCAAGCCATGGCCGGAGGCGCGTGGGGGGCGGCGGCGCCGCTTCGCGTCGATGTGGCGGCACCGCCGTGGGCGACCTGGTGGGCACAGCTGGCTTATGCAACGCTGGTTGCGGCCGCCATGGCGACGTTTGTGAGGCTTTGGCGTCGACGCATGGAGCAACATCAGAGAGTGTTGCTTGCCGAAGAGCGGCGTCGCGTGGCTGAAGATGCCAGCGCGGCCAAGACGCGATTTCTGGCTGAATTGGGGCATGAAATTCGCACGCCGATGACCGGCGTGCTGGGCATGTGCGAGTTGCTCGCCGCGACCGCGTTGGACGGCCGCCAGGCGCGCTATGTCCAGGCCATTGCCCAGTCCGGCGGACTCCTGCAGAAGCTCGTTAACGATGCACTGGATCTGGCACGAATTGAATCGGGTCGCATGCAGGTCAGCGAGGCGCCCTACGACCCGGTGCTCCTGATCTTCGAACTGGCGGAGGCGGAGCGGCCCCTGGCAATCGCCAAGGGCCTTGGTTTCAACCTGGACATGCAACCAGCCGAGTTGCCGCACCATGTGCTCGGAGACGAGCTTCGCATCAAGCAGATCCTGTTCAATCTGCTTGGCAACGCCCTCAAATTCACGAACCATGGCGGTATCACGCTTGGCCTCAGCCAGGTTCAGGACAGGTTGCTGTTCAGTGTGCGTGACACGGGGCCGGGCATCGACGTCGAACTGCGCGCCCGGCTGTTCAGGCGTTATGAACAAGCCGATGGGCCGCACCGGAGTGCGGGCAGCGGACTCGGACTGGCCATCAGTCGTGAATTGGCCGTGCTGATGCGAGGCCATCTCGACGTCGAGTCGCAGCCCGGCAAGGGCAGTTGTTTTACGCTGAGCTTGCCGATGCAACGTGCGCCAGCGTCGCCAGCATCGGCGCTCGCCGCTACCGGACGCGGGCTGGCGCCACTCCAGTTGGCGCTGGTCGAGGATGATCCCACGGTGATCGCGGTCCTGCGGGGCATGCTCGAAGCGCAGGGCCATCGCGTGCGTCACGTCACCGATGGCTTGGCAGCACTCGCGTTGTTGTCGGACTGGGATCCGGATATTTTGTTGTTGGACCTTGATCTGCCAGGTCTCGATGGCTTCGCCGTCGCCCGCATGATTCGCGCCCGCGAAACAGCGGAACGAAGGCTGCCGATCCTCGCCATCTCGGCGCGTTCCGGCGGTGACGAGGCCGAGTTGGTTTCAGCCGCCGGCATGGATGGTTTCCTGCGCAAGCCAATCAGCGGCGCCGCGCTGGCCGCTGCCCTGGCCAAGGTGCTCACTGACGCGCCAATGCGAACAGCCGATGCCGACCGCAACTCCTTTGCTGAAGCCGGTGGAGATACCTGATGGCCACGTCCATGCACAGAATCAGTCGTTTGTTTGCAGCAACGCCTTTGCTGCCGCTAGTTTTGCCAGGACTGATTGCCATCGCGGGTTGTTCGGCCGCGCCGGCTGGTGGCGTGCGGTCTTCCGGATCGGGCCTCCATCCTGCTGCAGCCACGACTTCGGCAATTGCCACGATCGCGCCTGAGCTCAGGGACGCGGCGGAGGCCCTTCGGCAGGGCGCAAGTCCCTCGCGCTACGCGCGAGGCCGCGTGCGCGCGGACGCAGCAGGTCGCCTGCAAGTCTACGTGCATGCGGCGCTCGTCACTGATGCGCTGGTTCAGGCATTGCAGCGTGCAGGACTTCGGCAAACGTCGGCTGTCGTGACATTGGGTGTGGTCCAGGGGTGGGTTGCTCCTGCCAACCTCGAGTCATTGGCGCGCGTGCCAGGTGTGAGTGCGGTCACGCCGCCGACCTATGCGGTCACTCGCTGAGGCGCTGTCGGGTCCTTCAGGACGCCTTCGATACAGGTCGTGCAGGCGCCGCCGATCCATACCGCTCCATCGTCCTCCACTTCGACCAGGATGTGGCCATCGCGGCCTATCTCGCGTCCCTGACTGACTTCGTACCGAGCTCCGGGCAACTGGCCAGTGGCATACAGCAGGGCGCCAATGGCGGCATTTGCACTGCCGGTGACTGGATCTTCAGCGATACCATCGCCCGGGCAAAAGGCACGCACCGCCAGTGCAGCCTCTCCCAGGGTCTCGCGACCGAACACGGCGATACCGACACAACCCAAATCACTGGTGAGGTTCGCCACCGCCGGCAAATCCGGTTGTAGCGAACGCACACTAATCGACTGGCCCAGGTCGGCCAATAGCCAGATGGCACCCACGTCGACAATTTGCGCCTGCCCAACCAGCGGCGCTCCGAGTGCCGTCTGGGTCATCGTCAATAAGCGCTGCGGTTCGATTGCCGCCTGCAAGCGCGCCGCCGGGGACTTCACGTGAATGCGATATGGAGTGGATGGATCATCGATGCGCACGGGTAGCAAGCCCGCGCCGCACTGCTGCATGCGCAATCCGCCTTCGCTTGGCATGAGGTGCCAGTGCATTGCCGCCCAGGCCGCGCCCACGCTGGGATGTCCGGCAAATGGCAATTCCTGACGTGGGGTGAAGATGCGTACTCGGTAGTCGGCGCGTCGATCCTCGGGCGGTAGGAGGAAGGCAGTCTCGGAGAGGTTCAGCCAAGCGGCGATCGCCTGCATTCGACGCACGTCCAGCGTCGCTTCAGCCCTTACCACGGCCAGTGGATTGCCAGTGAACGCGCCGTTACCGAACACGTCGATGTAAAGTAGGTCCATCACTCTGGCTTCCCCCGTGTTCTTTGCGCTGGATTGCGCGGCCTTGTCCGCCGGCCATGCCGACCACGGCCACGGCCAGAACCAATTCCATCCAGCCCAACGCCCGCACGAGGCCGGAAGCTGCCCACGCCTGCATGACGCCGTGGCTGAAGTACAGCAGGGAGACTGCCGCTGCCCACCATAGTCTGCGCGCGGCGGATCGTGCCAGCAGCGGCAGCGCCAGCGGCAGGATCGCCAGCACGATTGCCGCGGGCACCAGCATGGCGGACGGTGGCGGACGGAGCAGGCCATGCCACACGACCTGCAACATTGCGAGCAGGAACCACGCAGCGAACCCAACCCGCAGCATGCTCATCGCGCCACCAGGCGCAGCGCCGTCCGCGCGAGCCTGCGTCCGAGCGCCCGCGCCAGCTCTTGCTCGTCGTCGCTCATTGCTTGATCGCCCGCACTGCCCGCGACATGGCTGGCGCCATAGGGCGTCCCCCCGGTTTGCGTCGCGCTCAGGGCTGGTTCGGTAAAAGGCAGTCCCACGATCAGCATGCCGTGGTGCAAGAGCGGCAGCAGCATGGAGACGAGCGTCGTTTCCTGTCCTCCGTGCATTGTGCCCGTACTGGTGAATACAGCGGCGGGCTTGCCTGCGAGCGCGCCCGATGCCCATTCGGCGCCCGTTGAATCGAGGAAGAACTTGAGGGGCGCCGCCATGTTGCCGAAGCGCGTCGGACTGCCGAGTGCGAGACCCGCACAATCGCGCAAGTCCTCTGTCGTCACGTAGGGTGCACCGTCTTCAGGAACGGGTGGCTCGGCAATCTTCGTAACGGGCGACACAGGAGGAACCTGACGCAGCCGTGCGATGCAGCCGGGAACTTCCTCGATGCCCCGCGCAATTCGACGCGCCAGCCCAGCGGTATGGCCTGTTCGGCTGTAGTAAAGGACTAGGATCTCAATCGACTCGGAGCCATTCATGGTGTTCATTCGTTGACACTGGGCTGACTAGCATGCCGCAAAGGATCGTACGCGTTGTCATGGCGCTGGGGTAGGCTGAGAAACATGAAGAGGATGGATCGCGAACAACTGCGCGCGTTTGCCGTGTTCGCCGGGCAGCGGCTGCGCGAGGACCGGCTGTTGGAAACGGCGGGCGCGCTGGCCTACACGACGGTTTTCGCACTCGTACCAGCGCTAGCAACCGCCCTCGGCATCATGGCGATGTTCCCGGCATGGGGTCATTGGAGCAGCACCGTCTCTGCGTTCATCTTCCGCAATCTGGTTCCAGCCGCTGGCAGCGCGGTTGAGCACGCGCTGATGGGCTTTGTTGCGAACGCAAGCAGGATGACGGCGATCGGTGTCGCGGCCGTGCTTGCGAGTGCACTTTTGATGATGGCCGCGATCGAGGACCGCTTCAACAGGATCTGGCGAGTCACGCATCGTCGTCGCGGCGTGCTGAGATTCCTGACGTATTGGGCGGCGCTGACGCTGGGCCCGCTTTTGGCGGTGGGTGGCCTGGCGGTGAGCAGTTATCTGCTGGCACTACCCCTGCTGGCGCAGGCCAATCGGGCGCTGGGTGCGAGTCGTTACCTGCTTGACGTGGCTCCATTTCTCATTACTTGGGCAGGCCTCCTGAGCATGTATTTGCTGCTCCCGGCACGACGGGTGGCATTGCGCCATGCGCTGGCCGGATCGCTGCTGGCGACCGTTGCATTCTCGGCGGCTCGCCAGGGGTTCGCGGTCTACGCGTTGCACGCAGCAAGCTACCGGATACTCTACGGCGCGCTGGCTGCGGTACCGATTTTCCTGGTCTGGATCTACGTGTCTTGGGTTGTCGTCCTTGCAGGCGCGTCCCTCACGGCTGCCTTCGCCGCCTTCCAATATGTACCGGAGTCCCAGCGGCTGCCGCCTGGGACTGAATTCATCGGCCTGCTCAAGTTGCTGGCGGCAATGGCCGATGCACAGCAGCGGGGTGTCGGCATGGACAACTCGGCTTTGCGCGCCACGCTTCCGTTTCTGAGCGAGGACACCCTGGCTCGTTACCTTGACGAGCTCGAGCGTGCCCGGCTTTTGCGTCGCGATGAGCTGGGTGAATGGCTGTTGACTCGCAGTCTGCACGGCGTGCGTCTCGCTGATCTCTATGCCGCCGGCCGTTACCGACTGCCTGCCTCGTCGGCGCTTCTTGCCAGCGCTGCACAGGGATTGCCCACGTTGCTGGCGGTGCAGTTGGAGGATTTGGGACGGTCGGTGGAGGCTGGACTGGCTGGGGACTTAAACAGCCTGTATACGGCAACGGATACTTCACGGGCTTCACGGCACGATTCGCATACATAGCCACCTGATCGGAAATGCCTGCAATGAAGCGCATCAACGTCCTTGTCTTCGTGCTGTTCGTTGCATCGGCATTTGCTCCGGTGCTTGCGGCGCAGCCACCTGCCGTGCAGGGTTCGATGCCGGTGCTGGATCTGCGGACATTTGGTGGTGGCCATTTCGATCTTGCCGCAGAGCGCGGTAAATGGGTCGTGCTCAACCAATGGGCGACATGGTGTGGTCCTTGTTTGCAGGAAATGCCGGCGCTGTCGGCCTGGGTCAGGGCACACGGCGCACACGTGGCCGCTCTTGGCCTTGCCTACGACGGCATTTCATCCCGCGATTTTGCCAAGTTCATGCAGGCCCATCCGGTGAGCTACCCGGTGGCACTGGTGAATCTCGAGAATCCCCCCAAGGCGCTGCCCGAGCCAGCGGACCTACCTTCGACGTTTCTCGTCGCGCCTGATGGACGCGTGGTGCGGCACTTCGTAGGGCCCGTCAATGCGGGCCGGTTGGATGCTGCCATTGATGCCGCGCGGGTGCTGCACAAGAACTGGCCTGCGCCATGAACTCGCGGCACTGGCGCGTCGTTGGACGGGTGCAGGGGGTTTCGTTTCGGGCGCATGCACGGGATCGTGCGCTGGCATTGGGCCTGCGTGGCTACGTGAAGAACCTTGACGATGGGTGCGTTGAAGTGGTGGCCTGGGGCGCTGATGGGGCGCTAGAACAGTTCTCTCGCTGGTTGCGAGTTGGCCCCCCTGCAGCAAAGGTGGATGCACTGCACGAAGTACTTGCCGTGGATGGTGAAGCGGACTTCGATGGGTTTGCCATTCGTTGACGACCTTACCCGTCGCTTGGCAAGTCCAATTGGCATGGCGTTCAATCAGCAGGCCAAGGCGGGACGCGGAACCCCGGGTCGCCCAGCCCCTCGCGCAAAGGTTCGTGACGCAAGCGGGGCAATCGTACGCGCGGCGCGGTCATCCGGCGGTCTGGAAATTGGTTTAGCAGGTGCCGGATCAGGGTCAGTCGTCCATGGCGCTGGTCGTTGTAGTCCACGACGAACCATGGCGCATGGGAGCGATGTGTGCGGGCGAGCATGACATCGCGCAGGCGGCCTATTTCCGCGTACGCCTTTCGGCTCGCGATGTCCACGGGCGAGAGCTTCCAGCGTTTGACGGGATCGTCGGCACGATCCCTGAATCGCCGTTCCTGCTCAGCCTGATCCACAGAAAGCCAGTACTTCAGCAGGATGATGCCGTCGCTGGCGATCAATTCCTCGAACACCGGACAATCATCTAGGAAGCGTCGGTACTGGGATTGCGTGCAGAAACCCATGGCAGGTTCGACTACCGCCCGGTTGTACCAACTTCGGTCGAACAGGACCAGTTCGCCCGCGCGAGGCAGATGGGCGACATAGCGCTGAAAGTACCATTGTCCCTGCTCGATCTCATCCGGCTTTGCCAAGGCCACGATCCGGTAGTGTCGGGTCTCCAGCTTCTCGGTAATGGCCTTGATGGCTCCGCCCTTGCCCGCGGCATCTCGTCCTTCGAATAGGACGCAGACCCGTCGGCCACGGAGCTTCACCCATCGTTGCAGCTCGATCAACTCGATTTGCAGGTTCGCCAAGAGCTTCTCGTAGTCCCTTCGCTTGATGCGTTTGGGCATGCCCTTTCCCGGCAGTAGTCAAGTGGTGATGGTGCCACCAGTCGCATGGATCGGCACTCGACGCACGATCCATGCGTCATGAACCGGGCCGCCATGAGCTCATGCGGGAGCGGCGCCGGCGTTTGCGCCATGGACTCAGTTCAGGCCTCGCGCCAGGTCCGCGATGAGGTCCTCGACCGCTTCGAGGCCGACTGAGACGCGCAAAAGTCCATCCGCAATCCCGGCCTCGACCCGTTGGCTGGCGCTGAGGCGGGCGTGGGTCGTGGTGGCGGGATGGGTAATCGTGCTCTTGGCATCGCCAAGGTTGCCGGTAATCGAGATCAGACGGGTGGCATCGACCACGCGCCATGCGGCAGCCTGGCCGCCTCGAACTTCAAAAGAAACTATCCCGCCGAATCCGTCTTGCTGGGCTTGCGCAAGCGCATGCTGGGGGTGCGACGGGAGACCCGGGTAGTAAACGCGCTCGATCGAAGGGTGGTCCTGCAGCCACTGGGCCACGCGCAGTGCGTTGTCGCAGTGCGCGCGCATGCGAAGGCGGAGTGTCTCCAGGCCTTTCAGGAATACCCAGGCGTTGAACGGGCTCATGGTGGGCCCCGCAGTGCGCAGGAATGCGAACACCTCCTTGCCAACCCGCTCGGCGTCGCCCACGACGGCGCCACCCAGACACCGGCCCTGTCCATCGATGTATTTGGTCGCGGAATGGATCACAAGGTCTGCGCCCAGCGCGAGCGGCCGCTGCAGCGCCGGCGTGCAGAAGCAGTTGTCGACGGCCAGCAGCGCACCCCCGGCATGGGCGATTGCCGCCAGCGCACGTATATCGGCCACCTCAGTCAACGGATTCGAGGGCGTCTCGGCAAACAGAAGCCGTGTTTCCGGTCGCATGGCCGCAGCCCACGCGGCGGGTTCGGCCTGGGGCACAAAATCTACCGAGATTCCGAAACGGGTCAGGTAGCGTTCGAGCAGTGTGACCGTCGAGCCAAATACGCTCCGTGAGCACACGACGTGATCGCCCTGCTTCAGCAACGCCATGCAGGTCGAGAGGATTGCCGCCATACCGGAAGCTGTTGCCACGCAAGCGGCTCCGCCCTCGAGTGCGGCCAAGCGCTGCTCGAAAGTGCGCACCGTTGGATTGGTGAACCGCGAATAGACGTTGCCGGGCGAGGATCCTGCAAAGCGTGCAGCCGCTTCGGCCGCGCTCGCGTAGGCGAAGCTTGAAGTCGGGTAAATCGCCTCGGCGTGTTCGCCTTCGCTGCCGCGAACCTGGCCGGCCCGAACGGCCAGCGTATCGAAGTCGGCTGGGATATGGTGGCCCATCGGTTACCTGCCTTGCCAGTGGGAGCGAACCGTCGTCGAGTTGCGCGGTCCGCACATGGATGGTAGCGGTGTGAGGTCCATCAATGAGCGGTCATGCCGCGCTGGCGATGTTCGTGCAGCCTGCGAAGCAGGGATGCAAAGTCATGAGCGTAGCCCTCAGCATCGAACACGCTGCCATTCCGCGCCATTGCAACGCGATCGCGAAGCGAAGCGCGCGCGGATGGATCACGACCCAAATCGACCGCACGCCTGCAAAAATCAGCACGGTCATCGGCGTTGCAATCCGTCAGGCCCAGATGGTGGTTGAGACTTCCGGCCACGCGGCCCGCGAATGTCGTCCCAGGACATGTGAGCACGGGACAACCCGCATAGAGGGCGTCGCTGGCGGTGGTATGAGCATTGTAGGGCTGGGTATCCAGCATCAGATCCGCGTGTTGGAGAAGGCCAAGGTACTCACCATGCGGGCGCCGCATCGCGAAAACCATCCGGGATGGATCGATGCCCGCTGTTCGCGCAGCAGCCCGCAATCGCTCGTGCGCTGCGTCATGGCTCGCAAGAAGCCAGAGGACGCTATTCGGCACGCTGCGCAGGATGTCCATGAACGCGGCGTGCCAGTCCGGGGTCAATTTGTAGTTCTGTCCAAAGCAGGCATACACCATCCCGTGTTGAGGCAGCCCCAGTTCGCCGCGTGCAGGCGGCGGGATGATCGTTCGGGTCGCGTCTGCCAGTTGGTAGCACCGTGGCAGACAGGCTACCTCCTCCCGGTAGTCGATGCGACGCTCAGGCGGTATGACGAAATCGTCGGCAATCAGTGCATCCCACCAAGGTGCGCCGCCGGTCCCCGGGAATCCGAGCCATAGCACCTGCAGCGGCGCGAGTCGGCTGGCCACGAGTTGGGGGCGACCACCGCCGCACCAGCCCTCGACGTCCACGAGGACGTCCAGCGCGTCGCTGCGGATGCGCTCCGTCAACGCCGCGTCGGTGAGTTCGCTGGCATCGAGCAGCGGCGCGCAGGCTGCGATTCGACGGCGGTAAGGCCCGCCATCGTCGGGGCTGAGCGCGTACAGGCGCAACGCCAATGTCCGATCCGCGGCCAGTGCTTCCAGCATGGGTGTGGCCAGCAGAGCCGTGGCATGTTCATGAAAGCCAGCGGAAAGCACGCCGACACGCATCGGCGCTTCGGTCGGCCGCCTTGGCCGTTGCGTTCCGTCCAATGATCGACGGGGTCGAGTTGCGACCAGGTCGCGTGCAGCGAGTTCTGCACAGTAGCGCTGCTCGGCGGGTGTCGCCGGTTCGGCCAGGAATGCAAAAGGCGCGATGCCGGCACGGCCAAGGGCCAGTTGCTCGCGCAGCCAGGTGCTCCGGGAACGCACGTTGCGCCAGTCACAGCATTGGCGCTCGACAAACTGCAATTGCGCGACGAGCCGGACGTTGCTCCCGTCTTTTGCCACCGCATTGCGATAGTGCTGGGCCGCGCGCTCGTGATCGCCTCGTTCCTCCGCGACCAGTCCGGCCTGGTGGTGCAGTTGCAGATCGTCCGGATGCCGGGCCAGGCCCTGTGTGCATGCCAGCCATGCCGCATTGAAGTCGCGCCTTGCCGCGTGCGCTTGTGCGAGCAGCAGGAAGGCTGGCGCCGGCGCATGCGGTTCCACTGCCATCGCCGCGGCGCGGCTGCCCGCGGCATCGCACAGTCCCAACGCCAGTTCGACGGCACCGAGATTGAGTGCGGTATTCATGTTGGGGCGCAATGCCAGCGCTTCTTCATATGCTGCCCGTGCGCCGTCCAGATCTCCCTGAGCCCGGCGCAGGCTCCCCAACTGATCGAATACGTGCGGGTTTCCGGGGTCGATCCGACCCGCCTCGTCCAGCGCCCGACCGGCGAGCGCGAGATCGCCCGCTGTGCGTGCCGCGACAGCCATGTTCAGCCAGCCGGCGATTGCATCCGGTGCGAGTTGCGTGGCGATTCTGAGTGCCGCGATCGCTTCATCATTGCGCCGCTGACTCAGCAACGCGACACCGTGCAAACGCGCCAGTTCGCCGTTCGACGGATCCATGTCCCGCATGGATCGCGCGAGCGGTTCCGCACCCGGGTCGCCTCGCTCCAGCAGGGCTAGGAGCATCGTAAGACCGCGGTCCTGCGATTCGGCATCCGCGTTCATGCGGGTGTTGCCAGTTGCTGGAGCTGCTCAGCGAGGTCGGCTCGCAGCAGCGCGTCACTCAACTCGCCGAGATCGCCCTCGAGCACTTCGCTCAGCCGATAAAGCGTCAGGCCAATGCGGTGGTCGGTGACGCGACCCTGAGGAAAGTTGTAAGTGCGTATGCGCTGACTGCGGTCGCCAGAGCCAACCTGCAGTTTGCGCGTGGCCGCCTGCTGCGCGGCCTGTGCACTGCGCTCGCGGTCCAGAAGGCGCGCCTGCAGCAGTGCCATCGCCCGCGCTCGGTTCTTGTGTTGGCTCCGTTCATCCTGGCACTCGACGACGATGCCGCTGGGCAGGTGCGTGATGCGGATGGCCGAATCGGTCTTGTTGACGTGCTGCCCGCCGGCGCCGGAGGCACGGAAGGTGTCGACCTTGAGGTCAGCGTCGCGCAATTCGATGCTGTCGACCGCGGCCATCTCCGGCAATACGGCAACCGTCGCAGCGGATGTGTGGATTCTGCCCTGGGCCTCGGTTTCGGGCACCCGCTGCACGCGATGCGTGCCCGACTCGTAGCGAAGGGCGCGCCAGGCACCTTCACCTTCCACGCGCACGACCAGTTCCTTGTACCCGCCATGTTCGCCCGGGCTGGAGGAAATGACCTCCACACGCCATCCCCGGCGCTCTGCATGGCGCAGGTACATCCGCGCAAGGTCGCCGGCAAATAGGGCGGCCTCGTCGCCTCCCGTGCCAGCGCGGATCTCGAGGTAAAGAGCACCCTCCTCGTGGGGGTCTGGTGGTAGCAGTGCCAGTTCGAGATCGGCCTCCAGAGTGGAGATCATGGCGTCGAGGCGGGCAACGTCTTCGCGTGCGAGTTCCGAGAGATCGGCATCGTTGAGCAATGACCGCGCATGTTCGCGCTCACTCTCCATGCGCGTCAGTGCAGCGAGACCGCTGGCTACCGATGTCAGTCGCGCATGCTCGCGGCTTAGTGCGCGCCAGCGTGCCGCGTCGCCATGAGCGCCCGGCTCTGCCAGCAGCCTGCCAACTTCCTCGTGCCGATCAGCCAGACCCTGCAGCCGTTGCCGTAGTGGCGTGTTCATGCTGATGGATCGTCGTCACCAGCAGGGCAGCCATAGAGCCGCGCGGCTGCGTTCAGAAGGTCGGCGTCGCCCCGCTCGGCCGCTTCGCGGAGCTTGGCGCTCGGCGTGTGCAGCAGCTTGTTCGTGAGGGTATGGGCCAGGTAACCCAGTGCTTCGTCGGAGCTCTTTCCATGGGCAATCATGGCTTTTGCTCGTGCCAGCACCTCGTCGCGCTGCCGCTCTGCAGCGTTCCGGAGGGTTTGTACGGGGTTGTGCGCCGCCAGCGCCTTCCGCCATGCGCAGAAGCGTTCCACCTGAAGCTCGATCAGTGCTTGGGCCTCGACTGCCGCGGCCTCGCGCGCGCGGCGGCCTTCATCCATGACCTGCCGAAGGTCGTCGATGCTGTAGAGGAAGACATCGCGCATATCCCCAACGTCGGGTGCTATATCGCGCGGCACGGCAAGATCAACGAGAAACATGGGCCTGTGCCGGCGGCGTTCCAGGGCTTGCTGAACCGCGATGCGGTCGATGACGGGTGTCGGGCTCGCAGTCGAACTGATGACAATGTCGGCATCGGCAAGATGCACGGGCAGGTCGGACAGGGCCACGGCGACGCCGCCGGTGCGCCGGACCAACGCGAGCGCATTGGCAAGGCTGCGGTTGGCTACAGTCAGTCTGGCTGGCTGGCGCTCCGCGAGATGCCTCGCCGCCAGCTCGATCGTTTCGCCGGCGCCGATCAGGAGTACGTTGGCCCGGGCGATGTCCGTGAAAAGTCGTTCAGCGAGGCGGACCGCCGTGAACGCGACGGACACCGGCTGCGCGCCGATGCGCGTCTCGGAGCGGACGCGCTTGGCCACGGCAAACGTGTGCTGCAGCAAGCGCTCGAGGGTCACGTCGAGCGTGCCTGCCGAGTGGGCGTGCTGGTAGGCGTCCTTGATCTGGCCGAGAATCTGGGGCTCACCGAGGACCATTGACTCCAGGCCCGCCGATACGCGGAACAGGTGGTCGACGGCTTCACGTTCGCGCCACTGGCGAAGGAATTCATCCCACCGACCAGGCGCAAGGCAGTGCCGAGCGTAAAGCCAGTCCAGGGGTGCCTGCTCCGCTCCATCCCGCACGCGGCAATAAAGCTCCGTGCGATTGCAGGTGGACAGGATGAGCGCTTCCTCGACGCCCGGCTGCGCGCGCAGCTCAAGCAACGCATCGTTCAGTTGCGCGTCACCGATGGCCACCTGCTCGCGCAGTGCCAGCGGTGCCGTCTGGTGGTCGAGCCCGTGGGCGATCAGTGTCATGCGTCGGAGGGCTGCGTTAATCGGATAAGCTTTGGGCTTAACCCCTGAATGCGGTCCAGAGCCACTGGGCAGGGACGCATCCGGGGCGGCCGGCAGGCGGAACAGGTGGGTAGGATAGTGCGTACGCGCGTGTTCGGGTTCAAGACGCGGCGTGGATGGATCGTCTCCATTGGAGCGCTGGTGCTGGTTGGCTGCGCTGGCACGCCTGCGCGTGCGCCGGTGGTGCCGCCTCCTGCGGAGCCACGTTGGCGGCAGCAGCCGCTGTCCGAGCTGCCATCACCGCCAACGCCGCGCGCAGGAGCCTTTGCAGCTCTGATGCAGGCCGACTTCGCGCTGGCGCACAACGAGCTGAACGGGGCTGCCCGAGGCTATGCCCGCGCGGCACGGCAATTCAACGATGCGGGGCTGGCGCAACGGGCCTTCGAATTGGCGATCGCGACGCGCAACGTGCCATTGGGCCGGCAAGCCCTTGCACGTTGGCAGGCGTTGGGTGCCTCGCTCCTCCAGATGGAATCGGCAAGCCTGGCGTTGGCGCTGGTTGCCGGCGACTCGTCGTCCGCGCAGGGCACCCTGGAGCAGCTCGAATCGCGGGGGAGGCAGGGGTGGCAGGCGGCGCTACATGTCCTGTCTCGCTCGCAGGCCCGCCCACTGGCTTGGTCATTGCTCCGGCGCACGGCCACGCCGGCAACGCTTCCACAGCACGACCCCGCGTTGTGGCTCGCTTGTGGTCAAGTTGGACTAGCGTGGGGGCATGCCGACTACGCGCTGACCTTGGCACGTGCCTTGCGCATGCAAACGCATGTTGCCGTTGCCTATGCATGGCTGTCTGAACTGGAATTGCATGTCGGTGATGCGGCGGCGGCGGCAAGGACCTTGGACGATGGATTGCGACGTCACCCTAATGACCGGACGCTTCGCCTGGCGAGAGCCTCGCAACTGGCTTCGTCGATGCCTGCCGAGGCCATGCGACTGTTGGCACGAGGACCGCAGGACCATGACACGTACGCGATGCGGGCGGCCATTGCTGCGCGCGCGGAGGACCGTGGGGCGATGCGGGCGCTTTTCGCGCAGATCGCGCAATTGCCGGCCGGGAGGCGGCGATCCGAGGCGTATCTGATGGGGCAGCTGGCTGAGTGGCTTGCTGAACCGGGTGTCGCGATGAAATGGTATGCCTCGGTCCCGGTCGACTCCCGAGATGGATTTGCCGCTTCGTTGCGGCGTGCCGTGCTTCTCGATCAGGTGGGCCACGCCCGGCAGGCGCGACTACTGGCGGCGGATCTGGCCGAACAATCCTTCGACGATGCGCAACGTTATCGCCAGGCGGCCATCGTGCAGGCGGAGCTAGCGTATCGCGCAGGCGATTACGGCGCTGCGGTCGCGGCGTACAACAGGGTGCTCTTGTTCAATCCTCACGCGTGGCATCTGGTCTATGCCCGCGGCCTCGTCCTGGCCGAGGCGGGGCGAACGGACGAGGCGATACGTGATTTCCGCGCCGTGCTTGCGGCCAAGCCAGATGATGCCGATGTCCTGAACGCGCTTGGCTATACCCTGGCGGATGCCAACCGTGATTTACCCGAAGCAAAGGTCCTTCTGTTACGCGCGCTGGCAAAACAGCCGAGCAACGCGGCCATCGTCGACTCATGGGGTTGGCTAAACTATCGCATGGGCAATTATGTCGAGGCGGTCGTCGCGCTGGAAAAGGCCTGGCATCTGGGTCGAAGTGCCGAGATCGGTGCCCACCTTGCCCTCGCACTGAAGGCATCGGGCCACTTGGTTCATGCGCGATGGATCCTGAGGCAGGCAACCAAGCTGGATCCCCATAACCGCGTCGTGCAGGCGGCGTGGCGCGAGATCGGCCCATGAAAGGTGGCAACGTGTTGCGCCAGCGCCTTTGGATCATGGCGGCGCCCATGCTTTTGGCCGCCTGCGCGCCGGCCACCGTGCCATTGCGCCCAGGCACGCGGGCCGAACGATCCGCCCAGGAGCAACGCGCCGAAGTGCTAGGGAAATTCCCCGTCTGGCGCGCCAGCGGCCGCATTGGCGTCAGCGACGGCAAACGCGGCGGCAGCGGGGGGTTTGAATGGACGCAGGATGGTGCGGCGATTGATTTCATTCTTCGCGCGCCGATCACCGGTCGCAGCTTCCGGCTGCAAAGCGGGCCGGACGGAGCATGCCTCAGTGGGTTGAAGGCGCACCCCGTATGCGCCTTCGATGCAGCCACCTTGCTGCGCGCCGAACTTGGGTGGGAACTGCCCATGGCCGACCTCCGTGCCTGGGTACTGGGCATTGCCGCCGCCGATGCGCCGGCCCGTCTTGCGTACGGCCCCGACGGCCTGCCTGCGCAATTGGTTCAGGACGGCTGGGTGGTCCAATACCGGAGTTGGCACGTGGCGGCGCGGCCTGTACCCATGCCGGCACTGGTTGTCGCAACGCGACGTCCGTACACGGTGCGGCTCTACGTTGAACGATGGCGGTTCGATGACCCTGTCCCGGGGGAAGGCATTAAGCACCACGCGATGCGCAAGGCAAGTGGCACGACATCAGGTCAGCCTGTCAATGCCGACGGCAATGGCCCTGGACGTTGACGCAGCGGCGGGCTGGAGCGCCTGGCCTGCGCCGGCCAAGCTCAACCTCGCACTGCGCATCGTCGGGCGGCGCGCCGACGGCTATCACTTGCTGCAGACAGTGTTCCAACTGCTGGAGTGGGGTGACACGGTGCACCTGCGCGTGCGAGGCGATAGACGCATCCAACGCGTGGCTGGGCCGGCGGACGTGCCTGCCGACAGCGATCTGGCCGTCCGTGCGGCCCTCGCGCTCCAAGAGGACTGCGGTTGCGATCTCGGCGCTGATATCGCCATCGAGAAGCGAATTCCACTCGGTTCCGGACTCGGCGGCGGCAGTTCCGATGCCGCGACGGTCCTGCGGGCGCTGGATCTTTTGTGGGACTGCCGGTCAGGCGAGGATCGCCTGGCTGCCCTAGGCTTGGGCCTGGGTGCGGATGTGCCCGTGTTTGTGCGCGGACGCAATGCGGTGGCGGAGGGCGTGGGCGAGCTGTTGACCCCCGTTGATCTACCGTTGGTCTGGTATGTGATCGTGCACGCCGGGGTGGGCGTGCCGACTGCCGCACTGTTTCAGGCGCCTGAATTGACACGCGATGCTGCGCCCGAGACAATTGCGCGCTTGGGTTCCGGGGCTGTGCGCGGCAACGCCTTCGAACCGGTCGTGCGTGCGCGGTACCCCGAGGTCGCCTCGGCACTGGACTGGTTGAGTGGCTTTGGCGCGGCGCATCTGTCCGGCAGCGGCGCGTGCATCTTTACCGAGGTGCAGGATCGCGACACTGCCGAACGCATCGCTCGCGCTTGCCCGGCGCCCTGGATGGCATGGATCGCCCGGGGCGCCGCGCGCTCGACGCTGCTGGCCGCACTCGATTCGTTTCAACGTTGGGGCGTCGCCAAGTGGTAAGGCACCGGGTTTTGATCCCGGCATTCGCAGGTTCGAATCCTGCCGCCCCAGCCAATTGCTATTTCCGACCATTCTTGCCGCAACGGTCCATCCCTTGAATGCTGCCAAAGCCAATGGCCTGATGCTGTTCACCGGCAACGCGCACCGCGCGCTGGCCGAAGACGTTTCGCACCGATTGGCCGTGCCGTTGGGAAAGGCGCAGGTGGGGCGTTTCTCTGATGGCGAAATCCAGGTCGAGATCGAGGAAAACGTACGGCGCCATGAGGTATTCGTGTTGCAGCCCACGTCGGCGCCGAGTGCGGAGAACTTCATGGAGCTGCTGGTGCTGATTGACGCGCTCAAGCGCGCCTCGGCCGCCAGTGTGACGGCAGTGGTTCCGTATTTCGGGTACGCGCGCCAGGATCGGCGGCCGCGCTCTGCGCGCGTGCCCATCACAGCAAAGCTGGTTGCGCAGATGTTTGGTACAGCGAAGTGCGATCGCGTATTGACGGTGGATCTGCATGCCGACCAAATCCAGGGCTTTTTCGACATTCCCGTGGACAACGTTTATGCCTCGCCCGTGCTGCTTGCCGACGCTTGGCGCCGCTATGGCGGCGACCCCCTGATCGTGGTCAGCCCGGACGTTGGTGGCGTGGTCCGCGCGCGAGCGATTGCAAAGCGCCTCGACGATGCCGACCTTGCCATTATCGACAAGCGCCGGCCGCGTCCCAATGTCGCCACGGTCATGAATATCATTGGCGAGGTTGCAGGCAAGACCTGCTTGCTCGTGGATGACATCGTCGATACCGCGGGTACCCTTTGCGCCGCCGCAACCGCACTCAAGGCAAGTGGTGCGAAGAAAGTCGTGGCCTACTGCGTGCATCCCGTCTTGTCCGGAAGCGCAGTGGCCAACATCGAAGCGTCCGCGCTGGACGAGTTGGTTGTGACGGACACCATCCCGTTGCGCGCCGAGGCGCGTGCCTGCCCGCGCATCCGCCAGTTATCCGTGGCGGAGCTTTTGGCGGAGACCATGCGCCGCATTGCCTTTGGCGAATCGGTCAGTTCCATGTTCGTGGATTGAGTGCGGCGGGCCGCGGGTCGGCCCATCGCACGTTGCAGTCGCTCTCCTGGTCGCGGGGGAGCCCCCCCTGCCGCGAGGCAGGTCATCAACCGAAGAAGGTCGTGTTCCCATGGCTAGCAAACATGAAATCAAGGCCCAGTTGCGCAAAGACGAGGGGAAAGGTGCGAGCCGCCGCCTGCGTCACGCGGATCTGGTCCCCGCGGTGGTTTACGGTGGATCCCAGGCACCGCAGAGCATTCAACTTGCGCACAATGACGTGGCGCTTGCGGCGCGAAACGAGTGGTTTTTCTCTTCACTGCTCGACCTGAACGTTGACGGCTCCGTGCAAAAGGTGTTGCTGCGCGATCTTCAGCGCCATCCCGTGCGTCCTCGCGTCCTGCACCTCGACTTCCAGCGCATTGACGAGAGCAAGCCGATTCGGCTGAAGGTGCCGCTGCATTTCATCGGGCAGGAGAAATCGCCGGCTGGAAAGCTGGCTGGCGTTCTTATTACCCATGAAATCAATGAGTTGGAAATTTCTTGCTTGCCTTCCAAGCTGCCCGAGTACATCGCGGTCGATCTTTCCACGCTCGAGAAGGGCGATGTGATTCATCTTTCCAGCCTCGTGTTGCCTGAAGGGGTTGAAATCCCGGCGCTGCGTCTTGGCAAGGAACACGACCTTGCCGTCGTGTTGGCGCGCGAGGCGCGTGTGGAGGCCGAGGAAGAGACCGCCGCGCCGGCTGCCGCTGAAGTCCCGGCGACCAACGTCAAGGGTGAACCGGCGAAGGCCGAACCCGCCAAGGGTGACGCCGGCAAGGCCAAGAAGTAACAGGCCGATGGGCCGGCGGCCGGTGCCGCCGGTCCTTCCGGGTATTGCATGAGCGCGCTGCGACTGATCGTCGGTTTGGGCAACCCGGGTGCTGCCTATGCCTTGCATCGCCACAACGCGGGGTTTTGGTTCGTGGATGCATTGGCGCAGACCGAGGGCGTGCGTTTCGGGCGCGAGGCCAAGCTTCAGGGAGAGGTCGCACGAGTCCAGCTCGACGGTCGCGACGTGCGCCTGTTCAAGCCGCTAACGTTCATGAATGCGAGTGGCCGGGCGGTGGTCGGTGCGCTCAATTTCTGGAAGATCGAAGCTGAGGAATGCTTGGTTGTACACGACGATCTGGATCTGCCGCCCGGAACGGCGCGCCTGAAGTTCGGGGGCGGCCATGGAGGTCAGAACGGCGTTCGCGACATCATCGCCCAACTCGGCCACGACCGCTTTCATCGTCTTCGCATCGGAATAGGCCATCCCGGACTTCGCGATCAGGTCACCCCTTGGGTCCTTGGTCGTGCCACCCGCTCCGACGAAGAAGCCATGCTGGAGGCTATTGCGCGGGCCATGCAGGTGCTTCCCCTCGCAGTTGCAGGAGATTTCAACGAGGCGATGAAGCGGCTGCATACCGTCGCAGTGCCCGGTGCTTGACCGGACTTTTTCCCCTATTCAGGAACGCCATCCATGGGTATCCAGTGCGGCATCGTGGGACTCCCCAATGTCGGCAAGTCGACGCTGTTTAATGCATTGACCCGCGCCGGCATCGCCGCGGCCAATTTTCCTTTTTGTACGATTGATCCGAACGTGGGCGTGGTGCCGGTGCCGGATCCACGCCTGGCCCAGTTGGCGGAAATCGTCAAGCCGCAGAAGGTCATTCCCACGGCGGTGGAATTTGTCGACATCGCGGGGCTTGTTGCGGGCGCGTCCAAGGGAGAAGGCTTGGGCAATAAGTTCCTGGCTAACATCCGCGAGACTGATGCCATTGCCCACGTGGTTCGGTGCTTCGAGCATCCCGACATCGTGCATGTAGCAGGCCGGATCGATCCGATCTCCGACATCGAGACGATCGATACGGAACTGGCCCTTGCGGATTTGGAGACCGTGGAGAAGGCCCAGGCGCGTGTCGAACGCGCGGCCAAGGCAAACGACAAGGAAGCGATGGCGAAGCGCCCGGCGCTGGAAAAAGTGCGTGCGGCTTTGGATGCCGGCAAGTCGGCACGGTCGGCCGGTCTGGACGCTGACGAGCGCGCGATGCTTCGCGACCTGTTTCTGCTGACGCTGAAGCCGCTGATGTACATCGCCAACGTGCGGGAGGACGGTTTCGTGGACAACCCTCATCTCGAGGCAGTCCAGGCACATGCCGCCGCCGAGGGAGCAGAAGTGGTGCCGGTCTGCGCTGCGATCGAGGAGGAACTCGGCCAGCTTGACGAAGGTGATCGGATTGAATTTCTCAAGGAGATGGGGCTTGCCGAGCCAGGTCTCGATCGGGTCGTCCGGGCGGGTTACCGCCTGTTGGGCCTCCAGACATTTTTCACGGCCGGGCCCAAGGAAGTTCGGGCATGGACGGTCCGGAAGGGTGCTACGGCCCCGCAGGCGGCCGGGGTCATCCATACTGATTTCGAGAAGGGCTTCATCCGGGCGGAAACCATCAGCTTCGACGATTTCATCCGATATCGGGGGGAAGCCGGTGCGCGAGAGGCCGGCCGGTTCCGTCTAGAGGGCAGGGACTACGTCGTTCAGGAGGGCGACGTGCTCCATTTCAGATTCAACGTCTGACGGGGGCGCCTTTACGGCTCGGCTGGTGGTGGCGTTGAGGAGGGATCGATGCCATTGCCCGCGGCCAACGAGCGCTCGATCGACGCGAGATCGTCGGGGGTCCCGATATTGTGCCACCGCCCCGTGAAGTGCTCGCCGCTGATCTGGCCGCTGCGCATGGCGCGCCGAAGCAGGGGGGCCAGTCGAAAAATCGGCGGTACCCCGCCAGCAACTGGCAAGCTAGGCGCCACTTCTCGCCAGTTCGCGAGGAGCGCTGGACGATAGACTCCAATGTTGCCGAAAGTGAGCCGTGGGACCGCGTCGGCGTGGAGTTGGCCCTGCCGCAGCGCGAAGTCGCCTTCCCGGTGATAGGGAGGATTGTCCACCATGACGAGGTGGGCCAATCCAGCCGGTTGTGCCGGCAAATGCCCGAAATCGAAGTCGGTGAATAGGTCTGCGCTGGCGGCAATGAAGGGATCGTCAGCGCCCAGCAGCGACAATGCGTGCAGCATGCCCCCACCTGTTTCCAGCGGTGTTTCGCCCTCGTAGCTGTAGCGGATCCTCAACCCGAACCGCGTTCCATCGCCCAATAGGGCGGGAAATTGGTCCGCGAGGTACGCCGTGTTGATGACGACGTAGCGCACGCCCGCCGCGGCCAGTCGCTCCAGGTGATAAACGATCAGTGGCTTGCCCGCCAGTCGTACAAGGGGCTTGGGCGTTGCGTCGCTCAGCGGACGCATCCGTTCGCCGCGGCCAGCGGCCAGCAACAGCGCCCTCACGAGCGCGCCTGCGTGAGATCGCGGCCGTGCACAGCACGCTCGAGCAGCGCCGCGAACCCAGTCAATCCGGGATCGGCTCGAGCCACATCCAGCGTGTAGTCGAGTACGCGCGGCAGATCGGCCAGATAGGCTGTCTTGCCATCCCGATAGCAGAGGCGGCAAAAGATACCGAGTACCTTGATGTGCCGCTGCAAGCCCATCCGGGCAAATGCGCGCAGGAAATCTGATTCGCCGCGCGACGCGGGCCAAAGGCCGGCCCTGATAGCACGCGTGCGGTAGTCCAGCGCCCACTGCCGAACCTGCGCCTTTGGCCAGGCGACATAGCAGTCCTTGAGCAGCGATACCAGGTCATAGGTGATCGGCCCGCAGACCGCGTCCTGGAAATCGATGATGCCAACCTTACCGGCAGCAAGGTTCAGCAAGTTCCTGCTGTGGAAGTCGCGGTGAACGAACACGCGAGGTTGGTCCAAGGCGGAATCGACGAGCATACGCATGGTCGATTCCAGAATGTCCCAGTCGGCGCAGGTTGGTTCGATGCCCAGGTGACGGGCCAGGAACCACGTGGGCATGAGTTCCATTTCGGCCACCAGTCGTCCCTCGTCGTAGGGCTCCAGACCAGCGCATTCGACATGACGCTGCATTCGCAGCAAGGCATCGATTGCTGCGCCATAGAGGTCGTGGACTCGGTCGGCGTTGAGCAGGGGCAAATAGGTTTCCGTGCCGAGGTCTTGCATCGCGATGAAACCGCGAGTTCCATCGCTTGCGAAGACCTCAGGAGCGTCGAGTCCAGCCGCACGGAGGCGTCCGGCGACGTCCAGCCATGGGCGGATGTCCTCGTGCGTCGGCGGCGCGTCCATGACAATGACGTTGTGACCATCTCGGCGTCGGCCCCGCCAATAGCTGCGGAAGCTGGCATCCGAGGATGCGGGCGCCAGTTCGAGGTCGGGCTCGCCAAGGACCTGGCGTACCCACTCGCGGCGGTCATGTTCACGGTCGGGAGCGGCATCCATGGCTTGGAATGTGCAGCGGCGAAGCGGCGAGAATACCTCGGGGCTACGCACCCAGGGGCGGCCGAGGGTGTGGCCGCGCATCGCGGTGCTGATAGACTGACGTGCTTTCCGAGGGTATTGCCATGCATGTGATCGAGGGCGCATTCGCCACCCCGCGCGGCCGCATCGCGATCGTGGCTTCCCGTTTCAACGGGCATATCGTCGACGCGCTGGTCGAGGGTGCTCGGGACGTGCTTGTCCGCCACGGTGTGTCCGATGAGGCCATCGATTTGGTCCGCGTGCCTGGTGCGTTCGAGCTTGCGCCGGTTGCTGAGAAATTGGCATCGCGCGGCAGCCATGCTGCGGTAATCGCGTTGGGCTGCGTTATTCGTGGTGCAACCACCCACTTCGAGCACGTCGCTGGGGCGGCGGCGGCGGGCATCGCCGCGGCGGCGAGGGCGGCTGGTTGCCCGGTAATTTTTGGAGTGTTGACCACTGAAAACATCGAACAGGCCATCGAGCGTGCCGGAACCAAACACGGCAACAGAGGCGCTGACGCGGCGTTGGCCGCAATCGAGATGATCGACCTCTACGCGAAGCTCCACGCATGAGCGACGCGAAGCGTCGCCATGTCGTTCCAGCCGGCGTGGATCCCGCCGCGCGCGGCCGTGCGCGGCGTCGAGCGCTGCAGGCGCTGTATGCCTGGCAAATTTCGGGTACCCCGATTGTTGGCGTCATCGAGCAGTTTCGCCACGAGCAGGACATGGAGGTGGCTGATCTGGAGTACTTCGAGGACCTGGTCCGCGGCGTCGCCGCGCATATCGACGAATTGGATGCGGGACTCGCGCCGCTTCTTGACCGTCCGATGGGTCAAGTTGACCCC
>JAJYPJ010000045.1 GCA_021795435.1 Pseudomonadota bacterium | reverse complement strand
TCGAGCCGTCGGCACGGTAGGCCGCGCTGCGCCGGCCCAGCGCCCAGTTCCACACGAACCGCGTCGCGCCCATGAGCTGCCCGAGCTGGCGCCGCTGTGCACGGCTCGGGTAGACGCGCATGCGGTACGCGCGTTCGATCATGGCGGGCGCGGCTTCGACCATGACCGCATTCAACAACAACCCCGTCGCAGGGCGTGAGACGCAGAAGCTGCTGCCGCCGGACGTCCGCCTCGCGGGCCGCGATCGCCAGGACGGCTGCACGGCCTCGCTGCGCGAACGCTCCGCACGACTCAGGCCGGCGGGGGCGTCAGCGTCCTGCTTCCTTCACCGCACGTGGCGAAATTCACCCTGCACCCACTTGCGACCGACCGGGTCGCTGCATGTGCTCAAGCTGAATTTGTCGGATGCGGTGCCCTGAGGTCTGCGGTGCCCAATGCGGATGAACGTCGGCACCCTGCCAAGGGCAACCGCCCTAACCCGGAAGCCGAACGGCGAGCAGGACGGCCAGGCTCAGATGCAGCAACAGCACGATGACCGACACGATGGCGCGCTCGCGCCGAAAGCCGATCGGCCAGGCCATATCACGAACATCGCGCAGCATCCATATCGCAAAGCCGAGTCCCGTCGCCGCGACGCCCAGGATCGTCGCCACCGGTATCAGCAGCAGGGCTGCGAATGCCAGCACGGCGGGGACGACCGCCTCGACAAGCGTCCACGCCGCTTCCCCACGGGCAATCGCCCGGCCCCACCGCATCCCGCCGAGGAAACTGAGGATGACGGCCGCATAAAGCTCGAAAATGACGGCACCGATTTGCAGGCGCGCCAGATCGGCGAAGGCTACGTAGGCCAAAGCCCATCCAAAAGGAATCAGGCCCGCGACCATCAGGCCAGTGCGTACGCGTGCATGGGGTTCGGTCGTCACGGCATGCACCTCCAGCCCAGTCCAAGGGCTCACGAAAGGGCCCGCAGCATAACCGCAAGCCATCTGGCTGGACGGAAGCTCGCGATCGAAGCGTCCGGGCCACTGCGCTGACTTCCGGTTTTATGAATGCATCCTGAACCTCGGTCAGCGCCGGTTGACTTGGCCGAACTCGGTGTTATAGTTAGCTACAACACTACTTTTGCAGCTCGCCAATACGGAGCCCACCATGAACCGCACCACGCACCGCATCCTGAGCCTTCTGGCCGCCGCGCTGTTGACCGCGGCCATGCTCGCCGGCGTCCGCGCCGGATTCGCCGCGCCCTATGCGCCATCCACCACCGTCGTCCGCTAATCCAGGAATCCGCCATGAACATTTCCAAATTCTCAATCGCCCTTGCCGCAGTCCTGATGACCCTTCTGATGCTCGCTGGCATCCGTGCCGGGTTCAGCGGGGCGGTCCCCGCGACCCATGCAGCGGTCGCAACCCAGCGTACCGTCTGACCCGGTAGGCATGCCATGGACATCGAGTTCCGACTCATCGCCGCGACCGCCGTCATCGGCCTCGCGCTGATGACCGTGCTGGGGATGGATGCCGGGCGCGCACTCGACGTCTCGCACCGCGACCCGACCCAGTCGATGGGCGCACCCGCGACGTCGACGCATCGGTCCCGAACCGCCATGTCGCGCGGTTCGACCATGGATGGCGGAGCGGGCCTCGAAACGGGCATGCCCTACTATTCCTTCGCTGCACGCAGCACCCGCCTTTGATGGACAACCAGCCATGACCGTCACCTGGAACGACAGCGTCCCGATCTACCGCCAGTTGCGTGACCGCGTGGTGGCGATGATCCTCGATGGCGCGCTCAAGGAAGGCGACGCGCTACCTTCGGTCCGCCAGATTGCGGCAGATTTCCAGATCAACCCACTGACCGTCTCCAAGTCCTACCAGGAGCTGGTGGACGAGGCTCTGGTCGAGAAGCGTCGAGGCCTTGGCATGTACGTGACCGAGGGCGCGCGCGCGAAACTGCTCGACAGCGAGCGGGCACGCTTCCTGAAAGACGAATGGCCTGCCCTGCTGCAACGCATTCAGCGGATGGGGCTGACACCCGAAACCCTGCTCAAGGCCGCCGGTGGCCACAAGGAGAGCACGACATGACCACGCTGATCGAGGCCAGTGGCCTCCGCAAGCGCTACAAGAGCACCGAAGCGCTGCGCGGCATCGATTTCAACATCCAGGCCGGACGCATCGTGGGCCTGATCGGCCCCAATGGCGCCGGCAAGACGACGGCGCTGAAGGCCATCCTGGGACTGACCGAATTCGAAGGCCAACTCCAGGTCCTGGGACACGACCCGCGTGCCGGCCGGGAACACATGATGCGCGACGTGTGCTTCATCGCCGACGTCGCGGTCCTCCCGCGCTGGCTCCGCGTGCAGCAGGCCATCGACTTCGTCGGCGGCGTGCATCCGAAATTCGACCTCAAGCGCTGCGAGGCATTCATGGCGCGCACGCAGATCCCGCGCCAGGCGCGCGTCAGGGAGCTTTCGAAAGGCATGATCGTCCAGCTGCATCTGGCGCTGGTGATGGCCATCGACGCGCGGCTCCTGGTGCTGGACGAACCCACGCTGGGCCTGGACCTTCTCTACCGCAAGCAGTTCTACCAGACCCTGCTGGAGGATTACTTCGACGAGCAGCGCACCATCCTGATCACGACCCATCAGGTCGAGGAGATCGAGCACATACTCAGCGACGTGATGTTCATCCGCGACGGCCGCATCACCCTGAACGCCGACATGGAAAGCTTGGGGGAGCGCTTCATCGAGGTGATGGTGACTCCTGAGCATGATCAGGATGCGCGCGGGCTCAATCCCCTCTCAACGCGCAACGTCTTCGGCCGAAGCGTCCACCTGTTCGACGGCGTGCCGCGCGAGCGCCTGCAACCGCTGGGCGAGCTGCGAAGGCCGGGCCTCGCCGACATTTTCGTGGCCACCATGCAAGGAGCCCACGCATGAATACCTTCCCCTGGCTGCTGAAGCGCGAATATTGGGAACATCGCGGCGGATTCTTCCTCGCACCCCTGTGGACGGGCATCACGCTGCTCGCGTTCACGCTGCTTGGACTCCTCGCCGGCGAGGTCAGCCTCAATGTGCGCATGTCGCAGGGCACGGTCACGATCAATGGCAGCCCTGTGTCGATCGGCAGCCTCTTCACGCACACAACACCCGAGCAGATCCAGCAGGCGAACCACATGATCTCCGCCTTGTTGCTCGGCATCGATGCGCTGTTTGGCATGGTGATCGGCTTCGTGCTGTTCTTCTATCTGCTGGGCGCGCTCTATGACGATCGTCGCGACCGCAGCGTGCTGTTCTGGAAATCCATGCCCGTTTCGGATAGCGCGACCGTCTTGAGCAAGGCGCTTACGGCCATCGTCATGCTGCCCGTTCTGGCTGCGATCCTGTCCCTCGCCACGTGGCTGATCATGCAGATCCTGTTCAGCGTATTCGTGCTCTTCCACGGGGGTAATCCGCTGACGCTGATCTGGACGCAGTCCAGCCTTTTCACGGCACCCCTGCTGCTGGCCGCGGTGCTTCCAATCGTGATGCTCTGGATGTTGCCGACGGCAGGCTGGCTGCTGTTGTGTTCGGCAGCGTCCCGCAGCACCCCATTTCTCTGGGCGGTCCTCATCCCCATCCTGTTGGGCATCCTCAACGGCTGGATCGGGCTGCTGGGACTGCCTCACCTGCCGACCGACATCATGTGGAGCGACATCGTGAAGCGGATGCTGCTAGGGACTTTCGGCAGCCTCGACGTGATCAACGCGATGCAGGCGGCCCAGCGCGCGGGAGGCGGCTTCGGCGCCAGTCTGCTGGCCGCCTATGGCCAACCCGCCACCTGGGTGGCTGGCATCGGGGGAGTCGCCATGACGGCAGGCGCCACCATCTTGCGGCGGCGCAGCGGAGACCTCTGAGGATGCCAGTCCCTCGGGATGCGCACCGTTCCGGCGCATCCCGACCCGGCGTCAGGGCGAGTTCGGCTTGGCCGGCTTGCCCTTTTCAGGCGCAGCACGGGCATTGACCAGCGTCAGCTTGCCGCCGAGCTCGGCATAGCCCGTGAAGCCAAACGTCACCTGCAGGCCCGCGAACCAGCGCAGCTGGACATCCTTCACGCCCGACTCCGAACTGGGCTTCAGCAAGACGGTCTTGGGCAGCTTCTTGCGCTGGTCCAGATAGCGGAAATGACTGGCGAGATCCTCCGGCGACAGCAGCGCGCCATCGAGCAGGAACTGGCCGTTCTTGTAGGCTTCCAGGACCATGTCGTAGTGCATCGGCACGTTGGCCGTCACCGTGCCGCCGGATCGCACGACTCCGTTGCAGCCGGCCAGCAGGACGGTGGCGGACAGCGCGCCCGCGGCAAGCGCGGCGCGAAGGGCGGTGATGCGAGGACTCATCGAGCAGGCTCTCCGGAAAAGGGCTTCAGGCGCGTGGCAGTGTAACGCCCTTCTGCCCCTGGTACTTGCCACCCCGATCACGGTAGCTCGTCGCGCAAACCTCGTCGGACTCGAGGAACAGCATCTGGGCCACGCCCTCGTTGGCGTAGATCCGTGCCGGCAGCGGCGTCGTGTTCGAGAACTCCAGCGTGACGTGGCCTTCCCACTCGGGCTCCAGGGGCGTGACGTTGACGATGATCCCGCAGCGCGCGTAGGTGCTCTTGCCCAGGCAGATCGTCAGCACGCTGCGCGGGATGCGGAAATACTCCACCGTTCTCGCCAGGGCGAACGAGTTGGGAGGAATGATGCATTCGCCCGCCTTGACGTCGACAAAGGATCGCTCATCGAAGGACTTCGGGTCGACGATCGTCGAATTGATGTTGGTGAAGACCTTGAATTCGTCCGCGCAGCGCACGTCGTAGCCATAACTCGAAGTGCCGTAGGAGACGATCCGGCGCCCGCCGGCCTCGCGTACCTGGGCGGGTTCGAATGGCTCGATCATGCCCTGAGCGGCCATGCGGCGGATCCAATGGTCGGATTTGATGGACATGGCAGGTTCCAGGCAATGCTCGGGTTACTCGACGACGATCTTGGGGAAACCGATCGTCTTGTTCAGCGCCTGCTGCGCCAGACGCGCCGCCGTCCGGCGGGCAATCTCCCGATAGCGCCCCGCGAGATCCGAGTCCGGCATGGCGACGAGGGTCGGCGTTCCTGCATCCATCTGTTCGCGGATGCGAATGTCCAGCGGCAGCGCGCCCAGCAAGGGCACGCCGTAGTCCTCGGCCATCCGGCGGCCGCCGCCCGTGCCAAAGATGGCTTCCTCGTGGCCGCACTGCGAACAGACGTGGGTCGCCATGTTCTCCACGATGCCGAGGACGGGCACGGCCACCTTCTCAAACATTTTCAGAGCCTTGCGGGCATCGATCAGGGCGATGTCCTGCGGCGTGGTGACGATGACCGCGCCGGCCACCGGAACGCGCTGAGCCAGCGTGAGCTGGATGTCGCCCGTTCCCGGCGGCAGGTCGACCACCAGATAGTCCAGATCCGACCAGAGCGTGCCCTGCAGAAGCTGCATCAAGGTCTGCGTGACCATGGGGCCTCGCCAGATCATCGGCGTATCCTCGCCCACGAGCACGCCGATGCTCATCACCTGCAGGCCATGCGCGCGCATCGGCGCAAGGCGCTTGTTGTCCGGCGAATCCGGTTGGCCGCTGAGGCCCAGCATGCGTTGCTGGCTGGGCCCATAGATGTCGGCGTCCAGCAGGCCCACGGAGGCGCCTTCGGCAGCCAGGGCCAGGGCCAGGTTCGCCGAGACCGTCGATTTCCCCACGCCGCCCTTGCCCGATGCGACGGCGATGATGTTCTTCACGCCCGCCAGGGGCTGCAGGCCCTGCTGCACGCCGTGGCTGCGAACGCGTGTCGCGATGTCGATGCTCACCGCGTCGAGTCCTTCCTCGCGGGCAGCCTCGCGGACTGCCTGCTCCAGCTCAGGCCACCAGCCTCGCGCCGGGTAGGCCAGTTCCATCTGCACCGCAACCCGTCCTCCGTCGATCGCCAGCGCGCGCACCGCCTCCGGGCCGAGCCGCGAACCGGTGTTGGGGTCCTGCAACAGGGCCAGGCGTTCGCGAAGCCGGGATTCGGGGCTGCTCATGCGCGTCTCTCGTCGGTACGACACGCGAGTATGCCAGAGGCGCCGGGGACTACGGCGCTGCAGCGCTGCGGCGCCGCGGCTTGACGCATCCGCGGGCCTCACGCACGCTGGCCCCGTGCGTCCACGGAGAACCGCCATGTTCCTGCTTCGATCCGCCGTGCGGCCGTTGCTGGCCTGCACCCTCCTCCTGTTCGCTGGAGCGCTTGCCCAGCCTGCCCACGCCCACGCCCAGAGCTCGACCCCAGCCGTCGCCGACCAGTCGCCCGTGGGCATATGGAAGCAGATCGACGACAGGACGGGCCAGGCCAAGTCGCTGATCCAGATCCGCGAGGTCAACGGCGAGCTCGTCGGCAACGTGATGAAGGTGCTCCGCTCGAAAAAAGGCCCCAATCCCCTGTGCGACCAGTGCAGTGGCGACTTGAAGAACAAGCCGGTCAACGGCATGGAAATCCTCAAGGGCATGAAGCCGCATGGCCACAGCTGGAGTGGCGGCACGATCCTCGATCCCAAGTCCGGCGATACGTATCGCTGCACCATGAAGGTGATCGACGGAGGCGCCAAGCTCAAGGTGCGCGGTTACATCGGTTTCGCCCTGTTCGGTCGCACCCAGGTCTGGTTGCGCGAAACGCCCGAGGCCGCGGCAGCGGCCCACTTCGTCGCCAGCGATCCCGGCACGGACTGAGGCCACTTCCGACGGCAGCAAGGTCGGAGTGCCGGCACATGTGATAATCGGCGGCTTCCCGTCCGCCGACATTGCCTGCCATGAGTCGTTCGCTGGTCACCTGCGCCCTGCCCTACGCCAATGGGCCGCTGCACCTTGGCCACCTTCTCGGCTACATCCAGGCCGATATCTGGGTCCGGGCGCGCCGGATGCATGGCCATGAGGTGCACTTCGTATGCGCCGATGACGCCCATGGCACGCCGATCATGCTGGCCGCGGAAAAGGCCGGTGTCTCGCCCGAGGATTTCATTCGCACGATCCAGGAAGGACACGAACGCGATTTCGCCGCATTCGGCGTGGCGTTCGATCACTACCACTCGACGCACACGGACGAAAACCGCGTCCTGGCGGAGCTGATCTACACGCGCCTGCGCGATGGAGGCCACATCGCGAAGCGGGCCATCCAGCAACTGTACGACCCGGTGAAGGGGATGTTCCTGCCCGACCGCTACGTGAAGGGCACCTGCCCGCACTGCGGGTCCGCCGACCAGTACGGCGACAACTGCGAAGTCTGCGGCAAGGCCTACGCGCCGACGGAACTCCGGAATCCGGTCTCGGTGATGTCCGGCGCCACGCCCGTCCTCCGGGATTCCGAGCATTACTTCTTCAAGCTCGGGGACTTCAGGGAACTGCTCGACCAGTGGGTCGGCGGTGCCGCCGTGGACGGGGAGCCCGCCCGCCAGCGCATGGCGCCGGGCGTCGCTGCGAAATTGAGGGAGTGGATCGACGGGGGTCTGCGGGATTGGGACATTTCGCGCGATGCACCCTATTTCGGCTTTGCGATCCCCGATGCGCCGGGAAAGTTCTTCTACGTGTGGCTCGATGCACCGATCGGCTACCTGGCGAGCTTTCGCGCCCTTTGCGCGAGCGGCCGGGGCCAGGACCTGACCCCGGCCAGCTTTGATGCCTACCTTCGCGCCGGCAGCGGCGCGGAAATGCACCATTTCATCGGCAAGGACATCATCAATTTCCATGGCCTGTTCTGGCCGGCCATGCTGCACGGGGCCGGCTACCGATTGCCGACGGAACTGCACGTCAACGGCTACCTGACCGTGGACGGCGCCAAGATGTCCAAGTCACGGGGCACGTTCATCCAGGCCCGAACGTATCTCGAGTCGGGCCTTGAGCCGGAGTACCTGCGTTACTACTTCGCCGCGAAGTCCTCCGGCGGCGTCGAGGACCTGGACCTCAACCTGGAGGATTTCGCCGCCCGCGTCAATGCCGACCTCGTCGGCAAGTACGTGAACATCGCCAGCCGCGCCGCGGGATTCATCACGAAGCAATTCGAGGGCAAGCTCGCCGTCCACGGCGATGCCCGCGAGATCGAGCGCCTGCGCCAACCGCTGGGCGCCCTGGGGACGGGTGACGAGCTGGCACGAGCGTACGAGAGAGGGGACTTCGCGTGGGTCGTGCGCGAAGCCATGCGGCTCGCCGACCTCGCGAACCAGCGTTGGGACGCCGCCAAGCCTTGGCTGCTGGCCCGGGAAACCGGCGATCCCGCGGCGCGGGATCGCCTGCAAACGATCTGCACGGATTGCCTGTGGAGCTTTTACGCGCTGTCCATCTGCCTCGCGCCAATCCTTCCCGCCCTTGCCGAGCGCGTCGCGACCCTGTTCGAGCGCCCTGCCATGCCAAGTTTCGCGCAGCTCGCCCCGAAAACCCTGCCCGACCGGATCCGGCCCTACTCCCACCTGCTTTCCCGGCTGGATCCCAAGGCCATCGCGGCGATGGTCGACGCCTCCAGGGAATCCCTGCAACCCGCGGCCAGTGCCGCCACCACGACCCAACGGCCCATGCACACCCCGACCCCCGGTTCCAGCACCATTGCGTCACCCGCGCCAACGACCACGAACACCGACGCGGCCCCGGCGACCGTCTCCATCGATGACTTTGGCAAGCTCGACTTGCGCATCGGCATCGTCCGCGCCTGTGAGTTCGTCGACGGTTCGGACAAGCTCCTCCGCTTCGAACTGGACGCAGGCGAACTGGGCACGCGGCAGATTTTCTCGGGTATTCGCGCGGCCTATCCCGAACCGGGTTCGCTGGTGGGCCGGCGAGTGGTCTTCATCGCCAACCTTGCCCCACGCAAGATGCGGTTCGGCCTGTCGGAAGGCATGATCCTCTCCGCGGGCAGCGGCGGCGCCGACCTTTTCCTGCTGGATGCCGACAGCGGCGCCCGTGCGGGCATGCCCGTGCGCTGACCGACTGGCTACCGGGCAAACAGGTCCGACTGTGCCTCGACCCCATCGACGAAGCCGGACAGCGCAACCCCGACCAGCCGGTAGCACGTTTGCGGCGGCAGGCCGACGCGGCTTCGCAACGCCAAGGCACGCGAAGCCAATTCGGCGACCGTCTGCGGCGGGGCGGTCGTATGGCTGCGTGTGAGCACATGGAAGTCCGCGGTCTTGAGCTTGAGCACCACGGTGCGCGCGAGCCGGGGCTGCTCCCGTTGATAGTGACCCCAGACCTTCTCTGCCAGCCGCGCGATCGGCTCGGCCAGTGCGTCGAGCGGTTGGTCCTGCTCGAAGGTGTCCTCCGCCGAGACCTGCAGGCTCGGACGATCCCCGCAGACCGGACTGTCGTCCTCGCCGCGGGCCAGCCGGCGCAGGCGCAGGCCCCAGCGACCGAATCGCCGTTCGAGATCCATCGCCGCGACTTCGCGCAGGTCCGCGACCCGCTCAATGCCCATGGCGGTAAGCCTTGCCGCCATCACCTTGCCGACGCCGGGCAGCCGCGAAACCGGCAACGGCGCCAGGAAGCGCTCGACCTCGCGAGGACGAATCACGAACAGTCCATCGGGCTTGCGCCAATCCGACGCGATCTTGGCGAGGAACTTGTTGGGCGCAACGCCCGCGGACGCCGTCAGCAGGGTCTCTTCGCGGATGTCCTGGCGGATGGCCCGGGCAATCGCAGTCGCACTCTCGAGCGGCCGCAGTGGCACGGTGACGTCCAGATAGGCCTCGTCCAGCGAGACCGGCTCAACGGCGGTCGCGTAGCGCGCGAAGATCTCGCGGACCTGCCGGGACACGGCTCGATAGCGAACGAAGTCGGGGGCCACAAACACGGCATGCGGGCAAAGGCGTTCCGCACGCAATGCGGGCATCGCCGAGTGGATGCCGTAGGTCCGGGCTTCATAGCTCGCAGCGCAAACCACCGACCGCGGGCCGCGCCACGCCACCACAACCGGCCGCCCGCGCAACGACGGGTCGTCACGCTGTTCGACCGAGGCATAGAATGCATCCATGTCGACATGGATGATCTTGCGAGTCGCGGGTGGCATCGGTTCCATGGCGGCGTGAACCCGTGCGGACACGCCGACGGGCATGCCGATACCGTCACGATAGCAAGCAGCCACCCGGGTGCGCCGGAAGCCCGATCCGATCCGGCATCATGGCGCGCCGATGCAGCGGGCCGGGCGGAGGCAGCGGACCACAAGGTGCCGCATGGCGCTCCGTTGCGCGGCATGGCGACGACCGGCGACATCATTCCCAACGTGACAGGCAGACCAGCATGGCGATTCGGAAAAAGACGGTATGCGGACTATGGATGGGGCTTGCGTGCGGCCCGGTGCTGGCCGGCGGCATGGCGGGCATGCAAGGCATGCAGATGGGCCCCATGCCAAGCCATCTCCCGCCCCAGGGACAGCCGCTGACGTGGAAGGCGGTGGCCCCCCTCATCCGGGACAGCCAGACCCTGGGCGTTGCAACCGACGGCACTGCTGGAGCGGGCACCGTCACCTTCGCGGGCCGGAAGGCCAACATCGTGATGATCGCAGTCCAACCCGGCTTTCCCGACCAGACGTTCGAGATCCACGGACGGGTCGACCCGGAGATCGTCGTGCATGCGGGTGCGGCGATCCGGCTGACTCTGGTGAACATGGACTATGGCCCCGGCATGATCCACGGCGTGGTGATTGCCAAGCTCTCCCCGCCCTTTCCGGAGATGGTGTCCGTGCCCCCCGGTGCCCGCCTCGTGGAGTTGCCGCTGGAAATGCCGCGGACGTCGAAATCGCTCAAGCGGTCCGGCTATCACGTCGAACGCGCGACGTTTATGGCACCGATGACGCCGGGAACGTACGCGTATTTCTGCCAGATGCCGGGCCATGCTCACGGCGGCATGGCGGGGCGGTTCGTCGTCGTTCGCTGATGCGCGCCATCGGCGAACTCGCATCGCAGCGCGACCAGCCGCGCGCCACGCCACGCCGGATCGATCGCGATCCGGCGCGGGCGGCAGCGAGGTTCCCCTGAACCCGCGCCCCCTGCCGGTCGAGCGCATCGATGCGCTGCTGCCGCAGACCCAATGCGGTCAATGCGGATTCGGCGCGTGCCGGCCGTACGCTGAAGCGATGGCCCGCGGCGAAGCCGCAACCAACCGCTGCCCGCCTGGCGGGCCGGAGGGCATTGCCGCGCTGTCGGCCCTCCTGGGCTGCGACCCGCAAGCCCTGGATCCCGCATGCGGCCAGCACGTCCCGCGCCAACTGGCCCGGATCCGCGAGGCGGAGTGCATCGGTTGCGCCAAATGCCTCCAGGCATGCCCCGTGGATGCGATCATCGGAGCCGCGCAACGGATGCATACCGTACTGGCCGATGATTGCACCGGCTGCGCCCTGTGCGTCGCGCCCTGCCCCGTCGACTGCATCGAGATGCTGCCCCATCCGCGTTCGCGGTTGAGCGCAGCGGAGTCCGCGCAGGCGCGCGCCCGCTTTCAGGCGCGGCAACGAAGGCTGGATGCGATCCAGCATGCGGGCCCAGCGTGCGGCGACGCGGCCAAGGACCTGCTCAGGGCCGCACTCGCGCGGGCGCGCCAAGGGAGGCCGGCGGCGAAGTGAACGGCCCGCGATCGCGCCAGTTCAGGCGGTGCACTGGCCCGCACCCTGGCGCTGCAGCAGCGCCAGTAACTGGGCGATGCGCTCGCGATGCTGCCGGCGATCGAGAATCATGTCGATGGCACCATGCTCGAGCAGGAATTCCGATCGCTGGAATCCTTCGGGCAGCGTCTCGCGGACCGTCTGCTGGATGACGCGCGGCCCGGCAAAGCCGATCAGCGCCCGCGGCTCGGCGATGTTGATGTCACCGAGCATCCCGAGGCTCGCCGACACGCCGCCCGTCGTCGGATGCGTCAGAACCGAGATGTAAGGCAGGCCCGCTTCGCGCAACCGGGCCAGCGCGGCCGAGGTCTTCGCCATCTGCATCAGCGAAAGCAGGCCTTCCTGCATGCGGGCGCCGCCCGTGGCTGAAAAACACACCAGCCCGCAATGCGACTCCAGCGCATGCTCCGCGGCACGCGTGAATTTTTCGCCGACCACGGAACCCATCGATCCGCCCATGAAGGCGAATTCAAATGCGACCGCCACCAGCGGTCTCCCGCACAACGCACCACGCATGACCACCAGCGCATCCTTTTCTCCGGTGGATTGCTGTGCCACGCTGATGCGGTCGCGGTACTTCTTGGAGTCACGGAAACCCAGCGCGTCGACGGGAGTCACGCCGGCGTCGAGCTCCACCACGTCCCCGGGATCGAGGAATGTCGCCAGCCTCGCCCGCGCGGAAATCGGCATGTGATGCGCACACTTGGGGCAGACCATCAGGTTGCGCTCGAGCTCCGGCCGATACAGCGCAGCACCGCATCCCGCACAACGCTCCCAGACGCCCTCGGGCACCTTGCCACGCGCGGTGGTGCGGCGCTCGCGGCGAGCGCTGCCCGGGACCAGTTTCTGCAACCAGCTCATGGGATGCTCCAGCAGGGAATCAGGGGTGCTCGCCGGCGTCCAGCGCCTTGCGTATGGGACAGAGGAAGCGGGTTGCGCGTGAACACGCCTCATCGGCATCGCGCGATCCCTGCAGCGTCTCCACCAAGGCGCTGCCGATGACCACGGCATCGGCGCACTCCGCCATGGCCAGTGCCCCCGCCGCATCGCGGATGCCAAACCCGACGGCGACCGGCACTGCCGAGCACCCGCGAAGGGCCCCGACCTGGGCCGCAATCGCACCCGCATCGGCCGCCGCCGCGCCCGTGGTCCCGGTAATCGATACGAAATAGAGGAAGCCCTCGGCCTGCCGCGCCAGCGCGTCCATCCGCGCAGGCTCGGTCGTCGGTGCCACGAGGCGGATGAGGTGCAGGCCGTGTGCCGCCAACGTCACCGCAAGCCGCTCGTCGTCCTGGGGCGCATCGACCAACAGCAGCGCGTCCACGCCCGCAGACGACGCCTCGGCGGCAAAGTGCTCGACGCCCCGGATCTCGATGGGATTGAGGTAACCCATCAGCACCAGGGGCGTCTGTGCATCGCGAGCGCGGAAACCCCGGACCACGGCCAGCACATGCGCCAGTCCGACGTGTCTGGCCAGCGCGCGCTCGTTGGCGCGCTGGATCACCGGGCCATCCGCCATGGGATCCGAGAAGGGCATGCCCAGCTCGATCACGTCGGCACCGGCCGCGACCAGCGCATGCAGGAGCCCGACACCGGCCTCCACCGACGCCAGCGGGTCGCCGGCCGTGACGAAGGGGATCAGTGCGGTGCGGTGGCTTCCCCGAAGTCCGGCGAAGCGTTGGTCGATGCGGTTCACGACAGGCATCCGCCAAGCATGCGGGGCATGCGCGTCAAAGCGCAATACCTTCGCGCGCGGCAATGGTGTGAACGTCCTTGTCGCCGCGCCCGGAGAGATTGCACAGCACCAGGCCCTCGCGCGGCAGTTCGCGCGCGAGCTTGACCGCCTGAGCCACGGCGTGAGCCGATTCCAGCGCCGCGAGGATGCCTTCGGTGCGCGCCAGCAGGTGGAATCCTTCCATGGCCTCGGCATCGGTGATGCCGACATAGTCGGCGCGACCCGTGTCCTTGAGGAACGCATGTTCGGGCCCGACGCCCGGATAGTCCAGGCCAGCCGAAATCGAATGCGTTTCGGTGATCT
>JAJYPJ010000044.1 GCA_021795435.1 Pseudomonadota bacterium | reverse complement strand
TAGTGTGGCTCTAGCCATGCAAGAGTAGGTCACCGCCAAGGTCCTTACGCTTCACCCCAAAGGCCGATCCCTCACCGGATCGGCCTTCGGCTTTCCGAACCCCCGTACACCTCCCCCTCCCCTGGCGAGTCGGGGCATTGGCCGGAAGCTTCAGATCGAGGCGCGCGCCTGATTGATGCGCGAGCGCAGGGCTTCGGCGGCGGTACGCGCTGCCATTGCGAAATCGTCGCCGCTGCTCGCGTAGAGCACGGCCCGCGAGCTACTGATGATCAGGCCGGCGCCATCGGGGCGACACCCATTGCGGACGACGGCCTCCGCGTCGCCGCCTTGCGCGCCGATGCCTGGCACGAGCAATGGCATGTCGCCGACAATGCGCCGAACCTGAGCCAGATCTTCCGGGTAGGTTGCGCCCACGACCAGCGCACAGTTGCCAAACTGGTTCCAGTCCGCCGCGGCGCGGCGGGCCACATGCTGGTAGAGCGGCATGCCATCCACCGATAGGTCCTGCAAGTCCCTGGCGCCTGGATTGGAAGTTCGGCACAGCAGGATGGCGCCTTTGTCAGCGCGCTGCAGGAAGGGCATGAGCGAGTCACCACCTAGATATGGGTTCAGCGTCACTGCATCGGCGCCATAGCGGTCAAACGCCTCACGCGCGTAGTACTCGGCTGTGCTGCCAATGTCGCCGCGCTTCGCATCGAGGATTACCGGGATGCCGGGATGGCGCTCGTGGATGTAGGCAATCAGGGCCTGAAGCTGCTCTTCGCCTCCGCGTGCCGCAAAGTGCGCGATTTGTGGCTTATAACAACAGACTAAATCCGCCGTGGCATCGACGATGTGGGTGGAGAACGATAACAATGCATCAGCGCGGTTGCAGAACGGGAGCGGGAAGCGTTCAGGCTCCGGATCGAGGCCGATGCAGACCAGACTGAGGTTACGCCGCCAGCTGGCAGCGAGCTGCTCCATGAAAGACATTATTCCGCCCAGAGGGAAGTCATGGAAGGGTAGCGCAAACGCCGCTTGGCGAATCAAGCAAGGGTGTCCGGAGGAGGCCGCCGAGCATTCAGGGCAGCCGTGGTCGCCGCTGTTCGACAACGACGAACTCCCCTTCGATGGCATCCTGGTTTGCATCATGGCGAACCGGGCTGCGTTGGCCGCGACGGCGAATCGCGCCAAGTGCCCACAGCAAGGCTATGGCGGCAGCGGCAATGAAGACAACCACAATGCCAAAAACCAAAAGGATTCCGACAGCCGCGATGGTAGACACCATCCATAGCCCACGCGCCAAAGCGCCTCGCGGTGGCTGCAGCACGAAAAGTCGCTCACGCATGCAAAAATGTCCCAATTAGCGGATCGCCCGAAGGTCATGGTGCAACATTTCGATGAACGCGGCCTGTGTGCCCTTGATGACATTCCAGACGGGGGTGCGCTCGCCGTCGACTCGGTTGCAGCTTTGGGCGGCCGTGATGTCCTCCTGCTTCGGGAGGGAGGGCACGTGGCGGTGTTCGAGAACGCCTGCCCGCACGCCGGTCGAAGGTTGGATTGGGCGCCCGGTGAATTTCTTCTGGACGGCGGCGTCCTGACCTGCGCGGCTCATGGCGCAGCATTCGACGCGCGCACCGGAGCATGCCGGGGCGGGCCTTGTCGCGGCGAAGGACTCAGGGCCATCGCGTGCCACGCCGGTGGGGGGCGCGTGTGGCTGGACGAGAGGGACTAGCGCCGTTTGCAGCCACTCAGAACGACCGATACATCACGTCGACGCCAACGATCGTCGTGAGCAAATAGGCTGCAGTCAAGGGCAGGCCAACGCGCAGGAAGTCTTTGCCTCGATAACCACCTGGCCCTGCAACCATCGTCAGTGCCGGATGCGCGGAACTGATCAAGAACGTGTTGGATACCGACATGGCCGTGATGAGGATATAGGCGGTCGGATTTCCCCCAGTAGCCAGAGCGATGTTGATCGCGATGGGCACCATGACCACCGTTGCGCCCACGTTCTGCATGACTTGGGAGAGGCCGAGTGCCAGGATAGCCACGCTGGCCTGGATCGCCCATTGAGGAAGGCCGCCGATGTGAAGCATCAGCTCTTGCCCAAGCCACGAGCCCGCGCCCGTGCGATCCATGGTCCATCCGAGCGGCATCAGGCACGCGGTGATAAAAATGGTCTTCCAGTTCACCGAACGATAACTTTCGTTCGGTGTAATGACACCCGTGATCAGCATGCCTGCGGCACCTACCCAGAACGCGATCTGGAGCGGCAGCAGCTCGGTGAGCGCGAGAAACTTCGCTAGCAGGAAAAAAAACAGGGCTTCCTTCCATTTGCCGGGTCGCTCTTCTTCCTGGGGGAGATCAGTCACGACTACGATATCGTGCTCTTCCCTTGGCTGTGCCAGGTCGGACCACGCGCTGTGGAGCACCAGTGTGTCGCCGGCGCGAAGGCTGACACTCCTTACATCATCACGGAAAACCTGATCGCCGCGGTTTACCGCGAGCACCGAGATTCCATAGCGTTTGCGGAGATGCAAGTCACCAACGGTCTGCTTGATGAAACGGGAACTGGGCGGGACGACGGCTTCGGAGATGCCAGCGCGTGCGGCGTTAAACATATCGGCCAGTTGGCGAGGCCTTGCGGTGAGACGGCATTGCTGGGAACTTGCGAATTCCCCAACTTCACCGCGTGGTGCGAGAACGCCAAGCACCGAGCCTACCCAGATCATCGTGTCTGCGGGCGGCGACAGGCGCGCCTCGTTGCCGGTTTTGATAGCGAGGATCAGTGGAGCGCCGGGGAGAGCCTCGGCCTCCGCGACACTCATGCCAACCAAAGGGCTGTCGGCGCTGACCGTAAGCTCCTGGACGTCGCCCTCGATGCCGTACGTCTCCGCGAAGTAATTCTCCGTGCGGCGCGGCGTCTTGGTCGCCGAGTCGTCACCGATGTTCTTGAGTAGGCGATCGGTGAACAACCAAAAAAATCCGATGCCCATCAACGCGAGCAAAACACCGACTGGCGTAACGGTGAACATTCCGAACTCCGGAATGGTGTTCGCCCCAGGCGGCAGGTTGCGATTCGAACTTTCGATCAGGCCGTTAAGGATGATTAGCGGTGTGTTCGCAATCAGCGTGGTGTTCGTGCCCGTGAGGATCACGCATGCCATGGGCAGCAGGATCTTTGCAAGCGGGATCTTGCTGCGGGCCGACACGCGAGATGAAACCGGAATCATCAAAGCGGCTAAGGCTTGGCTCGGGATAATCGAGCTCAGCACCGTCGTGACGCTGTTGATGACCAGGAAGAGCTTCCATTGCGCCCCCTGTGCGGCTTTGAGGATCAGCGTCGCGACCGCATTGAGCGCACCGGTACGGTCGAGCCCAACGCCCATGATCATGACCGCCAGGATTGCTTGCACACCGGGATTGGCAAAACCTTCGAAAACCTGCTTTGCAGGCAACAAGCCGGTAACTGCAATCACGGTCAGTACCAGGATGGCCGTGACGTCTGAGCGAATCCACTCGAGCGCCAACATGACCACGGTGAACACCACCAGGCCAAGCACCAAGATCATTTCTGGCGTGAGTGAGACGGCGCCTTGCACGTTTTCTACATTCCTTTAGTCGGCAACGCGTTGGTAGAGGTAGTCCCACACACCGTGTCCTAAGCGCAGACCGCGCTGCTCAAAGCGCGTGGCCACGCGCCACGCAGGCCGAGGGGCTGCTGACCCGGGACCCGCGAGATTGCGCCAACCCGGCGCCGCTTCCATCACCGAAAGCATGTGAGTCGCATAGTCTGACCAGTCGGTAGCGAGGTGCAATACCCCGCATGGCTGCAGGCGGCTGGCAACCAATTCCACGAAATCACGTTGGATCAGCCGGCGTTTGTGATGGCGCTTCTTGTGCCACGGGTCGGGAAACCAGATTCGTACTTCAGCGAGGCTTGCCGGGGCAATCTCCGTCCGGATCACCTCGACGGCATCGTGGATCCATATCCTTACGTTGGCGATCTGCCCTTCCGCCAAGGCATTGAGCACCCGCCCCGCTCCAGGGCGGTGCACTTCAATGCCCATGTAATCCCGGGCCGGATCAGCGGATGCCGAGGCCAACAAGGCCTCTCCCGATCCGAAGCCTATTTCCAGGACTCGCGGCGCACAGCGACCAAAAAGTACATCCAGATCGCAAGTCGCACCCGCATAGTCCACACCCCAGCGCATCCAGTGTGCGGAAAGTGCCCGTGCCTGCGCAGGTGTCATGCGGCCTTCACGCCGCACAAAACTGCGGATCGTTCTGGCCTGCATGGCTTCCTCGAGTTTCGCCGGGAGCATTTCAGCCAACCAGACCATCCAGCGGGCTCGTTGCGCTCGCATGGCGTCTGCGGGGGATACGGCCAGCCCGATAAGCATCCCGACCCGCTTGCACAGCCGCTCTCATGGCGCGCGCCATCAGGACGGGGTGTTTCGCTCCTGCGATTGCCGAATTCATCAACACGCCATCACAGCCCAATTCCATCGCAAGCGCGGCATCCGACGCGGTACCCACTCCCGCATCAACGATGATCGGAACCTTCGCATTTTCGACAATATCCATCAGCGTGAATCGATTCTGGACGCCCAAACCTGAACCAATCGGGGCTGCCAAGGGCATGACTGCGACGCAGCCCAGTTCTTGCAACTGCCGGGCAACCACAGGATCGTCGCTGGTATACGCCATGACCTCGAATCCCTCAGCGACCAACTGCGTCGCGGCTTTCAACGTCTCGATGACATTGGGGAAGAGGGTCCGCTCATCGCCCAAAACCTCCAACTTGACCAGGTTATGGCCATCCAGAAGCTCGCGTGCAAGCAGGCAGGTACGAACGGCTTCGGTCGCGTCATAGCAGCCGGCCGTATTGGGAAGCAACGTGAAGCGCTCTGTGGGCAGGATGTCCAGCAGGCTTGGTTGCCCGGCCTCGTTCCGGAAGTTCGTTCGGCGGACCGCGAAGGTGACGATTTCCGACCCCGCTGCCTCGGTCGCAAGGCGTGTTTCCGTGAGATCTTTGAATTTGCCAGTGCCCGTGAGAAGTCGGGAATGAAATTGCCGTTTGCCGATACGCAACGGATCCTCGTGGGCAAGGGCGGACATCGGCACTGGCTCCATTGACTGGGGGAGTCCGTATTGTGGCGCAGGCTGGCGCATCGCGGAACAAGTCAGACGAGTGAGTCGCGCAGCCGCGTTGCGCGTCCGTGGGCCTCGCAATGCTCACGAGATGTGGCCAGAGGGGCGTCCACTTGGGGGCGAGCGAGGGGCAGCATGTCGCGTCGCGCGCGTGCGGCGCACCAGCCGAAGCAGATACAACGTCAGTCGCCACCGTCGTGAAGTTACGCCCGAAGGCGCATGCCTATGGAGGGCAGGCGTCGTTGTCCGTGGCGTGCCGGGCCAGCGCCCCCCGAGCCGGCTTTCAAATTCTGCGGTTTCACCGGTGTCAATAGTCTCCGACCTGGCGCCGATGGCCTTCGGAAGATCAAGGCCGGGCCACCCCTCCTAAGGACTAGGGGCATAATAGAGGTTCCCCAGCTCCATCCATGCCAAAGACGTGAGCGGATACAGCCCGAGCAGCGAACCATTTACCCTTACCCGGGAGTGCGCAGCGGTCCATGTGCCGCATGGTGCGGCAGTGACGTTGCCTGCCGGGCAGACGGGATACATCACCCAAGCGCTTGGGGCGAGCTTCACCGTGGTCGTCGACTACAACCTTTTTCGGATTGCAGGCAAGGATGCCGACGCGTTGGGCAAATCTCCGCCCGTACCAATTGAACTACCGGCTGGTGCAGGTGATGCCGAGGTCGAAAAATTGGTCTGGGAACAGTTGCGTACCTGCTATGACCCGGAGATCCCCGTGAACATTGTCGATCTCGGCCTCGTCTACGAGGTACGCCTCGAACCTGGCGGTGAAGGTGGCGAACGCGCCGTATCGGTGCGAATGACCCTGACGGCACCGGGATGCGGGATGGGGGAAATCCTGGTCGACGATGTGCGCAGCAAGCTGGAACAAATTCCAACGGTAGCGCGTACAGACGTCGAACTGGTGTTCGACCCTCCCTGGAACCAAAGCATGATGTCCGATGCCGCACGTTTGGAAACAGGGATGCTGTGATCCGCCAATGCCATGGGAATGGTTGCTGGGAATCGATGTGCGCGTGCGGCCGCCTCGGTGTCAGCCGCAAGGGCAGGGTGATCGGCCTCGCCGCATGCTTGAGTCGCTCAACCGGATATTGTGACGAACTTGCGCCGCGGTGCGTGCACGGTTTTGCGTCTGCTTAACGGAATGTTTCTCCAGCCCGCCGACGCGAATTGGTCCTCGATCTGGGCCCTGCCTGGGCCGGCAAGTCGCCGCTGGCGTCGCAGCGGCGACATCGTCCGGATGGGAACGGGTTATTCAGCGCGCAGCTCGCGACCCTCCTCGCGATGGTGTGCGGTCACCTTTTCCTTGTGCTTGCGAAGCTGAGCAACGAGCTTGTCCAGCAATGCATCCACCGATGCGTACATGTCGCCGTCCGTTGCCTCTGCATGCAAGGTCCGTCCGGCAACCGAAAGGGTCGCTTCAGCACGATGGACTACTTTTTCCACGGAAAGCACGACGGCAAGTGACGTGACATTGTCGAAGTATTTGTCGAGCTTGGCCAAGCGGGTTTGCACGTGGTCGCGCAGCGCTTGGGTGACTTCGATCTGATGGCCGCTGATTTGGATCTGCATGGTGCTCTCCGTCTGTAGTCGTAGGCGCGCGAATTCCCTCCACACCCGGCCTGCGCGCTCATGACCGGGCCAATACCAGCTACCCGAGGAATGGGGTTTGGGCACGCTGGTTCAACTGGCACGTTGTCGCTCTGATGAGCTGGGGATTCGCAACGCCTCCCGATATTTGGCGACAGTACGCCGGGCAACCTGAATGCCGCGGTGATTCAGTTGGGTAGCCAATGCCTGGTCGGATAGCGGCCGGCAAGGATCTTCCTCCGATACCAGCTTTCGGATCAGTGCCTGGACGGCGGTTGCCGAGGCGGAACCGCCATCCTCCGTGGCCACGCCGGACGAGAAGAAGAACTTGAATTCAAACGTGCCGCGTGGCGTATGCAGATACTTGCGGGTGGTGACCCGCGATATCGTCGATTCATGCATACCCAATTCGTCTGCAATCTCGCGGAGAACCAGGGGTCGCATGGCTTCATGGCCAAATTCGAGGAACGCACTCTGTTGACGGACGATGGCCTCCGCCACGCGTTGCAGCGTGTCCGCACGCTGCTGAAGACTTTTGATGAGCCAGCGGGCTTCCTGCAGTTGTCCTTTGAGGTATGCGGCATCGTCGCGGCGCGCGTGGGCAATCAACCCACTGTAATGGTGGTTTATTCGCAATCGCGGCTGGTTGGCAGCGGCCAATCGCACGCGCCAGCGCCCATGCTCGCGCACGACGTAGGCATCGGGTGCGACGTATTCGACCGAGGCCGCGGTGAACCGGGCGCCTGGCCTCGGATCGAGCGTGCGGATCAATGTCGCGGCATCGTCAATCTCTGCCGGCAGGGCTCGCAAAGTTCGAGCTAGCCGCGCGAAATCGCGTCGGGCCAAAACATCGAGATGCTCCTCGACAATTTCCAGGGCGATGCGAATGTGGGCTGTGGACAGCGGCAATGCATGTAGTTGCGCACGCAGGCAGTCGCGCAGGTCCAGGCTGGCGACGCCAGTAGGGTCGAGTTGCTGCAGGCGGTGGCGAACGGCCTCGATTTCTTCCTCGGCCACGCTGTCATCGCGCAGTGCCGCCTTCACCGACCCGATCCCGTCTCGAAGGTAGCCATCTTCATCAATGGCATCGACCAAGGCAATCGCGATTGCGCGATCCCGCGTAGATAGGTTGACCAGATTGACCTGCTGCAGCAGATGCTCGTGCAAGTCGACAGGCGCGGCGTCCTGAGCCTCGGGAGCTTCGTCGTCGCCATGGTGCTCAGTGCCATAGTTCAGGCCTTCGTACGCTTCATCCCACTCTGATTCGCCATGGGTGTCATCAGCACTTTCCGGGCCCGTTGCATCAACCGAAGTCTGCTCTCCGGCTGAATCATCATTCAGCAGCGTCCCCGCCGAGTCGGGAGGCGATTCAGCCGCGCTATCGCCATCGAGATCCAGCAGCGGGTTGGATTCAGCCAATTCCCGCAGTTCGCTCTCGAGCTCCAGCCGGGAAAGCTGAAGCAATCGAATCGCATGCTGCAACTGTGGCGTTAGGGTGAGCTGCTGGTTGAGTCGCAGCTGGAGGGCCGGCTTCATTCACGCCTTCCGCGTGTGATTCCCGCTGGATGCTAGCGCTGCTGGCGTGGATTGCGCCAGCCGCGGTGCGGCGGCGACGCTGGGGTGGATGTCAGCCGGGGCGGTCGGAATGCCATTACCTGATCGTGGCGCGCCGCTTAAAGCCTGAATTCACGGCCAAGGTAGACCTGGCGAACCTGTTCATCGGCCAATATGTGCTGCGGCGAGCCGCGGGCCAGCACGCTGCCCTCGTTGAGGATGTACGCGTGATCGCAGATGCCAAGCGTTTCTCGCACGTTGTGGTCAGTGATCAGCACGCCAATGCCGCGTTCCTTGAGGTGGCGCACGATGCGTTGGATTTCCCCCACGGAGATGGGATCGACTCCCGCGAAGGGTTCGTCCAGCAGCATATAGCGCGGTTCAGCTGCCAACGCTCTTGCGATCTCTACTCGGCGTCGCTCGCCGCCTGACAGACTCTGGCCTTTCTGGCCTGCTAAATGGGCGATCTTGAGCTCATCCAGCAATGCTTCGAGTGTTCGTTCGCGCTTAACTCGATCGAGCTGAGGCCGCAACTCGAGCACGGCCAGGATGTTTTCAGCGACGTTGAGACGCCTGAACACGGACGGCTCTTGCGGCAGGTAGCCTATTCCAAGGCGAGCGCGCGCATGCATGGGCAGCCCGGTAATGTCGTGTCCGTCGAGGTGGATGCTGCCGGCATCCGTTTGGACCAGCCCAACCACCATGTAGAAACAGGTCGTTTTGCCTGCGCCGTTGGGGCCCAGCAGGCCCACGACTTCGCCTTGCTCAAGCTCAAAACCAAAATCTCGCACAACGGTGCGACCACGGAAACGCTTCTGCAGACCCTGCGCGCTCAGCATTAGTCATTGCCCTCGGCGCTACGAGGCCTGGCAGGTTGGACCTGTTGCACTTGAGATGCGGGTGCGCCCAACGGGGCTGCTCCAGCCTTTGCTCTCGGCTGGAAAATGAGCTTGACCTGTCCCCTTCCTCCCTCGCCTTGCATGGCGCCGGTGCCGGTGTCATACACGAGCTTGGCTCCACTAAAACTGCCGCGGCCGGCTTGCTCGACGTGGGCATCTCCCATGAGCGTTGCTGTATTCGCGTCCGGCGTATAGTCGATCGTCAGGGCGCTGCCATGCATCTCGCCGCCCGCATCCATCTGCTGGCTCAGTCGTGCTGGATCGCCCATGAGTACGATGCGGGTGATCTTGTTGCCTGCGTCCATGTACACGGTCGCATCGGTCCCGCTGCCATGCAGGCTACCCTGTTCAAGCACGACCTCGCCATGCAAATGCGCGATGTGCTTCGTTTGATCAACGCTAAACCGTTGCGCGGTTACCGCGAGCGGCTGGCTGCGGTCAACGGTCAAGGCAAATGTCGAGCATGCCGCTGCGAGTGCCAAAAGCGTACACGCTGCGAGCAGCCGGATGTGGTCACGGCGCATTGCGCGGCGCCGGCAGGAAGGTCCCGTGCACGTCATGGAGCAGCTCCAGTTTGCGAGTAGCCGTATTGGCGCGAAATCCAACGCCTGCAAGTTTAACGTTGGGCTGCTCGATCTCGGTGTGCGCTGCACTCGCCATCAAGTGCTGGCGTGGCCACGCGGTAATGTTCTGGGTCGTGATGATGCTCTCGCCGTGTCCATCTGCTTCAGGTTGCACGATGCGCACATTGCCCAGCAGCCGCAATTCCGTGCCATCGGCATTGATCCAGCCGAAGCGCGCGTCCCCCTGCCATGGATGTCCGCTTGCCTGCGGCAACAGGAAATGGGGCGTATCGATGTAAAGTGCATGGTCCCCATTGCGCCGGTCGAGCTGCGGCGCAGACAAGTACAACGAGGGTCGTCCGTCCGGCTCCAACGCTGTGAGCTTGAAGTCGCGCAGCGTGTAGGAGGAACGCGGGGGACCGGCAAAGCTGCTAGGTGGCGTTGGCGGCGTGAGCCACCAAATTGCAAACTGGGTCAACAAGGCCGCCAGCGTCAGTGTCGCGATCGCGAGCCATAGCCGTCGAGTCATTGCCAACGCTCCCGTTCGATCGATGCCGCTCCATGTGCATGCAGCAGAAGGTCGCAGACTTCTCGGACGGCGCCCTGGCCTCCTGGTCGTTGCGTGCTCCAGTGAGCCGCTGCAGTCGCCCATGGATGCGCGTCCGCAACTGCAACAGCAAGCCCGCTGGCACGCATCGCGGCGATATCGGGCAGGTCATCGCCGACCATCGCGCACGCGGAAAGCGGCAGATTCACTGCTCTCGCAATCTCGACAAGGCAAGCCCGCTTGTCGTCGCGACCCTGATAAAGCTGTTCCACACCCAGCTCCTGCGCACGCAGCGCCAAGGCATGGCTGACCCGGGCGGTGATCATCGCCACCTTGATGCCGTGGCGTTGTATTTGGCGTAATCCCAATCCGTCGCGGACATGAAAGACCTTCAGTTCGCGTCCGTCTTCCGCGAACCACAGGCGACCATCCGTTAGCGTGCCGTCAACGTCGAGCGCAAGCAGCCGTATGGCACTCGCCCTCTGCAGTAGCTCCGGTGGAAATGGGACTTGCATTCAGACCACCTTGGCGCGAAGCAGGTCGAGAAACGTGACGGCCCCTATCAGCTCGTCACGATCCACCACAAGGAGGCCCTGGATTTTGTGCTGCTCCATGAGTTGCGCAGCTTCCCCGGCCAGGCGGTGCGGGGCGATGGTTCGTGGCGTTCGCGTCATGACGGAACTGACTTGCGTTGAGCGAAGGTCGCTCATGTTGCTGTCCAGTGCGCGCCGGAGATCACCATCGGTGAATACCCCAATCAGGCGTCTTCGGTCGTCGACGATCGCAGTCATGCCCAAGCCCTTGCGGCTCATTTCCATCAACGCCTCAATCAGTGTCGCGTCGGAACTTACCGAGGGGACCTCTGCGTCGCGGTGCATGACATCCTCGATGCGCAGCAGCAGCCGCCTGCCGAGGCTGCCGGCTGGATGCGAGAACGCAAAATCCTCCGCAGTGAAGCCGCGCGCTTCGAGCATCGCAATGGCAAGTGCGTCGCCCAAGGCCAGAGCGGTTGTAGTGCTTGCCGTTGGAGCCAGCCCCAGAGGACAGGCCTCTGAGAGCACACTGGCGTCCAGGTGCACGTCGCATTGTCGTGCGAGCGTTGAACCAGGCTTGCCGGTCATTGCCAGTATCGGGATCCCTTGTCGTTGCAGTAGCGGGAGGATGGTCAGAAGTTCCTCCGTTTCGCCCGAGTAGGACAGCGCCAGCACGGTGTCGGTAGCGGTGATCATGCCCAGATCGCCGTGGCTCGCCTCCCCCGGATGGACGAAGAAGGATGGCGTTCCAGTTGATGCCAGGGTGGCCGCGATTTTGCGTGCGACGTGCCCCGATTTGCCCATTCCGCTGGTGACAACGCGTCCGGTCCGCGAAAGGATGAGTTGGCAGGCTTTGGCAAAGGCGGCATCGATTCGAGAGGCCAGGCCCTGCAGCGCGGCAGCTTCGGTCAACACCACGCGACGCGCGCTTTCGATCAGCTTGCTGGCCGCTATTTCGGAGCAGTCGTGACTTGGCAAGGGCGAATCCGTCGTTGGGTGGGTGTCAAGGTATCGGGCGCGCGCGCGTTCGGCTAACATGTCCGATCGGCATTCTAGCTGGTCGTTCCCTGCGGCCCTGACAACAGCCCCTTCATGCAACCCGAACAGATCAAGACCCTCATCGAACAAGGCCTTCCTGGTGCCCACGTCGAGGTCATTGGTCCCGACGGCGTTCACTTTGAGGCGCACGTGGTCTGCGCGGCGTTCGCGGGCAAGTTTCCGCTCGCGCGGCACCGCATGGTCTACGCCACGCTTGGGGATCTCATGGGCGGCGCCATCCATGCACTGTCGCTGACCACGCTGACCCCGGATGAAGTCGCCCGTGGGTAAGCCATTGATTGTTGAAGCCGCGCTGCCGTCTGGGTCAGCTGCAGCCCTCGCGACGCCCGCAGCGCCCTGAACCGGTAGGCAACCATGGCCAAGATCGTCATTTCCGGTGGTGAGCCCTTGCACGGCGATGTCCGCGTTTCTGGTGCCAAGAATGCGGTATTGCCGATTCTCGCAGCCACCCTTCTCGCCGATGGCCCCGTGGTGATCGGTAACGTCCCGCACCTCCATGACGTAACGACCACCATGGAGCTCCTTGGGCAGATGGGTGTGCAATTGGTGGTCGACGAGCGCATGCGCATCCATGCGGATCCGCGCGCTGCGACGAGATATTTCGCGCCCTACGAGCTAGTCAAGACCATGCGCGCTTCGATTCTTGTCCTCGGGCCGCTGGTCGCGCGCTTTGGCCAAGCCGAGGTCTCGTTGCCTGGAGGTTGCGCGATTGGGTCGCGTCCTGTCGACCAGCACCTGCGCGGGCTCGAGGCGCTGGGCGCCCAGGTCGAAGTGGAAAACGGCTACATCAAGGCGAGCGCGCGGCGCTTGCATGGTGCGCGCATCGCCATGGACGTCGTCACGGTCACAGGGACCGAGAACATCATGATGGCGGCAACCCTCGCGCAGGGCACTACCATCATCGAGAATGCGGCTCAGGAGCCGGAAGTGGTCGATTTGGCTCACTGCCTTAACGCCATGGGGGCGCGCGTAACCGGTGCCGGGACATCGACGCTGGTGATCGAAGGGGTCGAACGGCTGCATGGGGCTGAATACGATGTGCTTCCCGATCGCATCGAGACAGGCACGTTCCTCGTCGCAGGCGCCATCAGTGGCGGCAAGGTACTCGCCAAGCGGGCTCGGCCAGGGACACTGGAGGCAGTCTTGGCGAAGCTGGAAGATGCGGGCGCCGAAATCAGCACCGGTGAGGACTGGATCAGTCTGGACATGAATGGCCGCCGCCCGAAAGCGGTGAATATCACGACTGCGCCGTACCCAGCGTTTCCCACCGACATGCAGGCCCAGTTCACTGCGCTCAACTGCGTGGCGGAAGGCGTGGGCGTAATCACGGAGACGGTATTCGAAAATCGGTTCATGCACGTGCACGAACTACAGCGTCTCGGTGCCGATATCCGCGTCGAGGGTAATGCGGTCATCATCCAGGGCGTGCCGCGCATGAGCGGGGCGCCGGTGATGGCCACTGACCTGCGCGCATCAGCCTCCCTTGTCTTGGCGGGACTGGTTGCCCATGGGGATACGACGGTTGACCGGGTCTATCACATCGACCGCGGCTATGAGTGCATTGAGGAAAAGCTGGCAGGTTTGGGCGCGCATATCCGCCGATTGCCTGGTTGAAGTGAGGTTTGCATCGAGATTGGGCACTGCCATTCCGGCCGTGGACCCGGACCGGATCAGCGCGGCGCCTGCATCAGTTCGAGCAGGTAAACCGAGCCCTTGCCATCACGCTGCTCCATCCGAACGGGTGCGAGCATGGGTGGGGCAAACCAAGCGCGCAAGCCATTGTCTGCATCACTACGTTGCACGGCGTACGTCACGAAGCGTCCCGCTGGTACTTCAAGGGTCACTGGATGTTCGGCGATGCGGTAATGCTGCCGGGAAACATGGTCGCTCATGGCGACCGGGATCACGGTATCGCCACGTCGTCCGTCGGCAACTTGCTTGGCAAGCACCAAGACCGTGAGGTTGCGGTCCACCGTGCCCGGAAACGCTGCGTAGTGAGTGTCCATTGCGCCCGCGATCAAGCGAAT